>NZ_LGDO01000116.1:0-150193 GCF_001279805.1 Streptomyces sp. XY431 | reverse complement strand
TCACCGAACCGCTCACCGCCCGCCCCGAACGGGTCACCGTCCACGACATCGGCCGCCGCGAATGGCGCACCGAACTCTCCCCCGCCACCGACGGCACCCGCACCCACCCCGACGGCCTGGTCCGCGCCGAACACACCGTCACCGCCTACCGCATCCTCACCGCCACCCCCCTCAGCGCCCAGGCCCGCACCGACCGCACCCTCCGCCTCGAACGCCCCGCCCTCGGCTGGGACATCACCCTCCACACCCGCACCGAACTCCGCTGCGACGCCACCCACCTCCTCGCCCACACCCAACTCCGGGCGGAGGAGGCCGGCAACGTCGTGTTCGAGAAGGAATGGCATCAGCGCATCCGCCGCGACGGCAGCTGATCCGCCTCACCGGGCGGACATCCGAGCTACCGTGGACAGCCCCGACGCCACGATGCCGACAGCCTCAGGCTGATGCGGGTCGACCAGCTGGAACAGGACACCACCGTTGTCGACTTCACGTCCCGCCTGCTCGGCGGACTGGTGCGGACCGGCAACACCGCTGCCCTCCAGGCCGCCCTTCCCGATGCCTTGCCCTGGGTGACGTTCCTCCCCGAGGAGGACGTGGACCTGCTCGTCGGCGAGCTGGTGGACGTCGCCCGCGGCGCGGTCGCCCTCGACAACCTCGCTCCGATCGCCCTGCTGCTCACCCAGTGGCGCCACACCGCCGAGGTCCACGCCGACCCCGCCCTGTACACCGCCCTGACCCGCGAGCCCGAGGGCGACCTCGGCCCCGTGCCACGACCCGGCGAGCCCGAGTGAGCCCGAAGCGCGGCGACCGCGCCGCACCTCCGCCGATCGAGGGCGAGTACGACCTCCGGTTCGCCGACTCCGCAGCCGCCGAGGGCTGGGACCTCCTCACCCGCCACGCACCAACCGGTCTCCGCCGCGCCTACGACCGCATCAGGTCCACGCCCCGAGCCACCGACAACCAGGGTCGGCAGCACCGGCTGAAGGGCAAACTCGCGACCGCCGACTTCAAGGGACGGGAGCTCGAACGCTGGCAGTACGAGGTCACCGGCGGCGGGCGCATCTGGTATCCGGTCGACACGCAGGCCTTCACCGCCTGGATTACTTACGCCGGGACCGGCGATCCCAGGGAGACCGACTGACGCCGTCCTCCTCCCTCACCCCACCAGGGCCAGGGCCTGTCGGCGAACCGGGCCAGCACCGGTGCTGCGGCCCGCGGGTCCCGCTACAGCAGCGCCTCCAGATTCTCCCCGCTCGGCCCGGTCACGTCCTCGACCACCGCGACGTCCGCCGGGAACCGGGTGCGGCTCCCGTCCAGCAGGTGCACCCGCGGCGTCCGGACCCCGAGCGCGGTCAGCCGACGTTGCGCCGCCCCGAACAGCGCGAGCCCGGAGGCGTGCGCCAACGGATCGGCGTCGTCCGCCGGTTCGTCCGCGCCCGGCCAGTGGTTCTCGGCCGCGCTCCACACGTACGCGACCGCCGTCCCGCCGTCCTCGAACAGCAGCCGGTGCACGCCCTTCTTGCTGCCCCCGCGCAACCGCTCCACCCCGGCCAGCCGCCGCCCGCCGCCGAACGCCTCCCGCGCCACCCCGGCCAGGTCCATCGCCGATCCCCCTTGTCCTGCCGCTCCCCCGTGCGGAGCGGCAGGACAAGGGGGAGGGGCCGGAGGAGGCGTCACCGCGTCACCTGCGCCAGTCGGGCGCCGTGATCACCGCCTTCAGTTGCTCGATCGAGAGTGCGGGATCGCCCGGCTGGTAGTCGTAGCCGTTCTCACCGTTCCACTCGTTGAGCAGGATGTTCCGGCCGTCCGGGTAGTAGACCTTCGCCGTCCAGTGCAGCACCGGGTTCACGGCCGTCTTGCCGTTGCCGAAGCGGTTGAGCACGAGGAGGGTGCCGTCGGAGAGCTTGTCGTGCACCTCCAGCGGCGTCGGCAGCCCCTCCTCGGCGTCTTTCTTGTCGCGCTGCCCACGCGGTCCGGCCGGTTCGGCGTAGATCGAGATCTTGCTGGTGCGCCCCTCGAACGTGACCGTCAGCGCCGCGTGCTGCTCGTCGACCCCGGAGGCCTGCGCGCCGGGCGGCAGCAACTTCGTCAGCTTCGCCAGCAGTTCGGCCGACGCCGGGGTGGTCGCGGCCGGCGCCGGGGTGTCGGCCGGCGACCGGTCCGGCTTCGGTGCGTCCGGGTGCGCCGGCAGCGCGGCGACGACCCGCGCCCAGGCGGGAGACGTCACCAGGGTCGCGAGCTGCCCGTCGTCCAGCGGCGGTGTCTCCCGGGTCGGGGTGGCCGGCTGCCCGTTGTACTCGGTGACACGGATCACCGTGCCGTCCGGAGTCGCCCAGGTCGCCCGCCATTCGCGCTTGCCCGGGAAACTGGTGTCCCGCAGCTTGTCGACCACCAGCACCGAGCCGTCCGGGCGGGTGGTGCGCTCACAGGAGTCCTGCGGCGTGGTGAACCCGTCCATGCAAACGGCCGCCGCCTCGGGCCGCTGCGCGCCGCGCTCGACGGAATAGCTGAGGAGGCTCGCACCCCGGCCGTCGTCGTACCGGAGCACGCCGAACGTCTCGTGCTTGTTGTTCGCCGGACCAGGGACCCCGGGCGTCTCGGCCGTCACCGTCTGCACCGAGGCGGGCGGCAGCAGACCGGTCACCAGCTCCACCACCTCCTCGGAGGTCATCGGATCGACCGCCGGCTCCGCGGCCGCCGGCCCGAACAGGCCCGCGCCCGGACCCGCGTCGACGAACACGCCCACTCCGCCGACCGCCAGCACCGCCACCGCGGCGACACCCGCCACCGCGGCCCGCCGGCGGCTGCGCCGTCGCTGCCCGCGCCGCTCGGCACCGGCGGCGAGGCCGAACAGTGCCGCCTCCGGCGCGAGGGCCGCGGCCCCGCGCAACGCCTGCGCGAACCCGTCCTCGAAGTCGTCCTCGAACTTGTCCTCGAAGTCGTTCTCAACCGGCATGACGCAGCACCTCCTTGTCCGTGAACGCCGCCCCCAGCTTGTCCCGCATCCGGGCCAGCGCCCGGCTGCTGCGCGACCGCACGGCCACGCTGCTCAGCCGCATCGCCGCCGCCGTCTCCTCCACACTGCGGTCCTCCCAGTAACGCAGCACCAGCACCGCCCGGTCCTGGGGCGGCAGTTCGCCGAGCGCCCGGAGGAGGGTGAGCCGCAGGGCCGGGTCGGGGTCGGCGACCGCGACGTCCGGCAGCACGTCGGTGACCCGCTCGGTGCTGCTGCGCCGACGGCGGTGCGAGAGGAAAGTGTTGACCAGGACGGCCTGCGCGTAGCCGCTGGGATTGTCCATGCGCGAGATCCGACGCCACTTCACGAAGACCCGGCCGAGGGCCTCCTGGACGAGGTCCTCGGCGAGATGCGCGTCACCACCGGTGAGGAGGAACGCCGTCCGCAGCAGATGACGCCCCCGCGACGCCACGAAGGCCGGAAAGTCGGGCGGCGCCCCCTGTATTTGCTCCATGCCCTACTAACGCGATCACGCGGCGGTCTTGTGGCACCGGGTTTCCGGCGGCCGATCCTCGCACAGCGGCTACGCCGGCCGCCGAGGGGACGGGGTCCTCTGAGGATTTTCGGGAGCGGTCTCCTCAACGGCCGACGGGCACGGGGGGGCACGCGACCACGGGGGCCAAGGTCGGCCCTGCGCTCTCGTCCCTTCACCGAAGGGACGAGAGCGTGGAACCTCACGTCGATACCGCGTGCGTGGGGAGAGCCGAGACAGGTCTTGCCGGTGGCCTTGGGGACCAACCCCACGTGCGCGGGGAGCAGCATCACCGAACAGAGAGACAAAATCACATGACGGGACCAACCCCGCGTATGCGGGGAGCAGTCGTCGCGCCGGAGGTCGCACCGGGCTGCAAGGGACCAACCCCGCGTGTGCGGGGAGCAGGTTCGCGGCCTGCCCGTTCAGACAGCGGAGAAGCCAGTTCTCGCAACTTCTTGAAGTTCGGGCATCTGCCGCATCTCCACCATCACTACCCCGGAAGCCCTGAGGATCAACCGGAGCCTACGCCTCGCCCAGTCCCGGCCCCCGGCCGACGATGCGACGCCAGGTCGAACACCCCCGCCCAACTCGACCCCTCCCCCTATTGTCCCCCGGCCAACGTGGTCGCGCGGTGGTCTTGCAGCAACCGCCTTCCGGCAGCCGATCCCCGCACATGCCGGCCATAACGTGCCAAGGCCGTCCGACACCTGCCCCCGAACGGCCTTGGTGGGCGTGGCGGTGTCAGTCCGACAACTCGTCGTCCTCCGGACGCCCGGGCATCCGCAAGGCCAGGCGGACGCCGAGGACGACGGTCGCCAGGGCGAGGAGGGCGAGGAAGGAGAGCGCGATCCCGACGAGCAGCCGGGCCGCGTTCACGGCCGGTCCTCCAACAGGGCGAGGAGGTTGAGAAGGGTGGCGGTCGGAGCGTTGCCGAACCGGACCAGCACCCGGCCGTCGACCACGCCTTCGGTGGTGGCCGAGGGCCAGACGATGCCGAGGGCCTTTCCGCGCTCGTGCAGCTCGAGCAGGAGAGCGTCGACCTCGGCCTCGGAGTAGGTACGGATGCGCGGGTCGTGGGGCTCGATCGGCCCGCTGGCGGCGCTCACGCGGCGGCGTCCAGCTCGAACCAGACGGACTTGCCGGACCTGCGCGGGTCCGTCCCGAACCGGTCCGTGAGCGAGCGCACGAGGTGCAGTCCGCGCCCGGAGAGCGCGAACGGCCCGTCCGCCGCTCTCTGCTCGGGCAACTTCGGACACCCGTCCGCGACGGACACCCGGAGCACCCCCTCCAGGAGCACGACGACGACGAGCGGAGCCGGCGACCCCCCGTGCTTCCAGGCTTTGACGAACAGTTCACACAACGCCAACTCGGCGTCACCCAGGACGGAGCCGGCCCACCCGGCGCGCACGAGCACCTCGCGCAACTCCTCACGGGCGACGGACCAGTCGGGGGGCAGGGGGAGCGTGGACATACGGAGACCTCCGTAGGGGTGATGGGGAAGCGCGAATTCACGAGGCACTCGATCACTCAGCGCACTCGTCGCGTGACTCACAGCATGACGCGAAGCATCGATGCCGTGCAACCCAATCTCGCAAGTCTGCAAAATTGCATATCGAACCTGAATTCGGTCACGCTTGAGGCCAGTTGCCGGTAGCGAACGTCGCGCCGCCCGGGCAGACTGGTCCACCGACACGTAGGAGGGGCACTGCATGGCGGTATCAACTGTTCGTCGCCGTCGACTCGGCGAGGAACTGCGCAGACTACGTGAGCAGAAGAAGATCACTGCCGAAGCAGCGGCGGACGCCACGGGCATGAGCCAACCCAAGCTCAACCGCATCGAGAACGCCCGCACAGCCGCGAAGATCGAAGACGTCCACAAGCTTCTCGACTACTACGGCTGCGACGACGAGGAGTTCAGGGCCGGTCTCATCGCCATCACCAAGGACGGCAGCAAGCGCGGCTGGTGGTTGAGCTACCGCGACGCGATGAACGCGTCCGCCCTCGACCTGATCGTCCTTGAGACGGATGCCTCGACGCTCAAGACGTACGAACCAGCCTTCATTCCAGGCCTCTTCCAGACTGCCGAGTACGCCCGGATCGTCATCGACCGCCTCAGAACGGCACCGGGCGGAACAGTCGACGACCTGGTACAGGTCCGCATGGCCCGCCAATCGATCCTGACCCGCCCGAACCCTGTCGAAGTCTGGGCTGTGGTTCATGAATCGGCGCTCCGGACCAATGCGGGCCGACCCGACATCATGGGCCCGCAACTGGACAAGCTCGTCACACTGAGCCGTCTGCCGAATGTCAACATCCAGATCATGCCAGCCGGGGCGGCCATCCACCCCGGCATGAGCGGCGCCCTCGCCCTGATGGGCTTTCCTCAACGGCGGGACCTCGACGTCGTCTTCGTCGAAGGGCTACTGAACGGCTTGTGGGTCGAGGATCCGGCCGATGTGGAGCTGTACCGAGCAAAGTTCCAGGAGATCACGGCTGAGGCCCTGTCCGTCGACGCATCACTCAGCTTCATCACTGCACAGAGAGAACTGATCAAGTGAGTCACTTTCCCGACGCTTCTGCCACAGGCTTCGACTACCGGAAGTCCAGCTACAGCGGCGGTAACGAGAACTGTGTCGAGTACGCCCTGGACCTTCGTCACGGAGTTGCAGTGGCCGACTCCAAGAACCCTTCTGGTCCCGCGCTGTCCTTCACTGCAACAGCCCACACCGCGTTCATCACCGCAGTCGCGAACGGCGAGTTCGACTTCGACCTTCTCTGAAGGTCCCCCTACCTCCCTCCGGCCCGCGCACCCCACCCGGTGCGCGGGCCGCCCCTGCTCCGAAGGGCCGCCATGTCCTCCTCCCCCAACCCCCTCGACATGACCCGCCGCCAGGTCTTCGGCAGCGTCGCCGAGATATACGACACCGCCCGCCCCGGCTACCCCGACATCCTGGTCTCCACCGTCCTGGACTACGCCGACCTCGGCGACCGCCCCGCCCTGGAAGCCGGAGCCGGCACGGGCAAGGCCACCGTCCCGTTCGCCGCCGCCCTCAACAGCCCGCTCACCTGCGTCGAACCCGACGCCCGGATGGCCGAGGTCCTGCGCCGCAACACCGCGGCCCACCCCCATGTCCGCATCGAGGTGAGCAACTTCGAGGACTGGCAGCCCGGCGACACCCGCTTCGGGCTCCTCCTCGCCGCGACCTCCTGGCACTGGATCGACCCGGCCCGCCGCTGGGACCTCGCCCACGACCTCCTCGCCCCGGGCGGAACCGTCGCCCTCTTCTGGAACCCCCTCGGCGTCCACGATCCCGACCTCCACGCCGCCCTCGCCGAGGTCGACCGCCGGTACGGACTCACCCACACCCCGCACGCCGTCCTCGCCTCCTCCTTCGGCGAAACCCCGGGCCACTGGCCCGACATGCTCGGCCACTGGCCGGCCGTCGACTGCGCGCAGGACGACCGCTTCACCGACCTCCGCTCACTGCGCTTCCGCGAGGACAGCCACTTCGCCACCGACCACTACCTCGACTACCTCTCCTCCATCTCCCTCTACGTCGCCCTCCCCGCCGAACGCCGCGCCCAGGCCCTCGCCGACACCGCCGCCGTCCTCGACGCCCACGGCGGCCGCATCGACGTCACCCACCTCCACGACCTCTTCCTCGCCCGCCGCACCTGACCGCCACCGCGCCGACCAACGGGCCCCAATCCACCCCCGCCCGTGAGGGGAGCAGTGCGCCTTCGGATCTTTACGCCGTAAAGGCCGGTACCACCCCTGAAGGCCACTCCCGGGCGAAGCCACACCGCCCGGGGTTCACATCGCTCCCAATCTCCGCCCCTGCCGAATCGGCAGGGCCCGAATACCGGTGCGCGCAGGAAGCCACAATCCACCCCCGCAACCCCGGAGCCGACCCAGCTCCAACGGTCAGGAACCCGACCTCAAACCGACTCGGCACCTGAACGGAAGCCGTTGGGCACCGCACCGCACCGCGCCTGCCGGACAGCCGATCCCGGCAGAACCGGAGCCTCAGCCGTACGGGCTCCAGTCGCCGAATCGGGCGAGCAGGTGCAGGGTGTCGTCCTCGTTGAGGCCGAGTGCGGCGGCGGCCTCTTCGGGGCTCGTCCTGGCCCGCACGTCGTGGGCCGGCCAGTACGAGGCCCGGACGGCGGTCACCTCCAGCAGCCGGGCGGCCCTCACCGCCGCCAGAGGCGATTGCTGGGCCAGCTTCTCGATCTTCTCCGAGACGAGGCGCAGCAGGTCGGTGATGTCCTCCGGGACGGCAATGGCCGACTTCTCCACTGTGCTGGTGTGTCCGTCCCACCATTCCATCTCGCATTCTTCCGCGAGATCTCCAGCGGCTACCCGAAGGTTCTGCTCGCCGATCTGCTCCCAGTCGAGCGGGTACTCGGTCCCGGTCCAGCCGCACGAACACACGGCACGCAGGGCGTGCGCCTTGGGGGTGAGGCCGAAGCGGCCGTCGTAGACGCTCCACTCCGAGGTGGTCTGCCCTCCTGCTCCGGACAACTGGGGAAAGAAGGCAGGCTCTGGGACTGTGCCGTCGGGCAGTAGTACGCCGATAGAGCCTTCGTGCGAGGACCCGAACTCGTCCGTGGTCCATGTATCCCGTTCAGCCATCGACGGCCCTCCATCGTCGGCCTGGTCCTCGCGGCCGTTCGCCGCGCCTCGTGGCCAACGATCCCGCAGCGGGCGCCGGTGTACTGGCGGAACGCTGAAAGTCTTCCTATTCCCAGGGCACGGGAGGAATCCGGAGCCAAGGCCGCCGTCGGCCGGACAATCACGATCGCCGACGGCGGCTGCCCCGGAACCGGCCGCGTCCTCCCGCGTCGAGCACGCCTTCGCCCGGCCACGCGATGCACGGCGTTGGAGTCCCGGAGGAGCAATCAGGCGAGGCAGAACTCGTTGCCCTCGATGTCCTGCATCGTGATGCACGACTCGTTGACGCCATCGGCGCGCTGCGTCAGCACGTGCTTTGCGCCGAGCACCGTCAGCCGTGCGCATTCGGCCTCAAGTGTGGCCAGGCGCTCGTCACCCACGAGCCCGACGCCGGCCCGCACATCGAGATGCACCCGGTTCTTGACGACCTTGCCTTCGGGAACTCGCTGGAAGAGCAGGCGCGGGGCCACGCCCGAGGGATCAGTGCATGCGAAGTAGACCGCATCCTCGGGCGGCAGCGAGCGGAAGCACTCCTCCCACGTGGCGAAGCCCTCCGGGACCGTCGGCATGACGTACCCCAGTACCTCGCACCAGAAGGCGGCGAGGCTCACCGGCTCCGCGCAGTCGAAGGTCACTTGGAACTGTTTGATCGTTGACATTGGCGCACAATAACAGGGGCCCTTCTCATCTCCCCAGGTCAGGAGGGTCGCACGTAGTCCGGAGGAGGACTGCTGCCCGCTGTCGTGTGAGGGAACCCGGCCGGCGCCACTCCCGTGCTGTCGAAGAGCAGTTACGGGACAACCTTCAGCCGATCGTCAGAAGATCGGCGGCCGGCCCAGCACAACGGTCCGCACCCCGCTGTCGCTGCCCACACCGATGCCGCTGCTGGATAAAGCATCGCTACGCCAACGCCGTCCCGCTACCTTGTCCCGGAGCGGGAACGCGCGCATTCCCGCAGGCTGCGGTGCCGTGGCAGAGCGGCCCATTGCGATCGACGTGGGCGAGGCCCCGCTCACGTCGACTGACGGAGACGGGCGGGCCTGTCCCTATCTGTCCGCGGGTTCGAATCCCGTCGGCACCGCAGCCGACCTGGAACTTGTGCAACGCCTGTGCTGCGGTGGCGGTCCAGGTCCACAGCCCGCGCGTCTCCTACGCCGGACGGCTCGAACCCGAACCGGACCACGGGAGCGGGAGCCCCGTACCCCACCGTCCTGCGCAGGAAGTCGACGTATCCGACTTCCTGCGCAGATGTCCAAGCCACAATCTGCCCCTCCCCAGACGTGTGCGGGGAGCACACCGGCTGGAAGCTCTCCGATTTGGCCGAGGAGGGACCATCCCTGCGGGTGCGGGGAGCAGGAGGGGCAGCCGTACCTGCCGACCGAGGCCCTGGGGCCATCCCCGCGTGTACGGGGAGCAGCTGCCGCACACGGCGGCGCGGCACCCGAGATGGTGGGCCATCCCCGCGTGTACGGGGAGCAGAGTTCGTGACCTGCGCGTTCAAGCGGTGAGGGAGCCGGATTTCGCAACTTCTTGAGACTACCCCGCCCGGCCCTCCTCCCTCACGCCGTCGGCCTGAGCGCCTGCACGCCGGTGAAGGCCAGCAGGCGGTGCCAGGCGTCCGTGCACGCCTCGCTCCAGTCCTCGTCGCTGTCGTCGAAGAACGAGTGCGGGGCGCCCTCGTAGACCTTCATCTCGTACTGCTTGCCCGCACGCTCAAGGCCCGCCGTGAACTCCGCGAACTCCTCCCGCGTCGTCACCACGTCCTCGCCCGCCAGCAGCATCAGCAGCGGTGCCGTCAGCTGCTCCGTCCGGTCACCGAAGAAGCGCGGCACCCCGTAGAAGCCCGCCGCGCCGGACAGGCCGAGGTCGGCGGCGGCCAGGCGCCAGGAGTAGGAGCCGCCGAGGCAGAAGCCGACACCGAAGACCGGGGCGTCGCTCCACTCGCGCAGCTTGGTCAGCGCCGCCGCCGCGTCGGCCTCGACGTGGGCGGGCTCCAGCAGCGGCATGTGGACGGCCCAGTCGAAGGCGGCGTCGCGGGGGGTCAGGCCGGCCGAGCGGCCGTAGAAGTCGAAGGCCATGACGTGGAACCCGGCCTCGGCGAAGCGCCGGGCGAGGTCCTCGTAGAACGGGTGCAGGCCGCGCCGGTCCGGCAGGAGGAGGATGCTGCGGCCGTTGGGGACGGAGGGAGCCGCGCGGAAGGCGTTGAACCGGTTGCCGTCAGCCGCGGTGATCTCCAGCCGGCCCTCCTCGGCGACCGTTCCGGTGGTGAACGGGGCGGCGGGCGGGCGGCTGTCGGTGGGGTGGCACATGGGGTGTCCCTAAGCAGGTGAGGTGGTGCGGGAGCCCGTGGCTCCCTCGAACAAGCCCCAGCCTGTCGGGGCCACGCCCGACCGCCCAGGCCCCACTGATACGGGTACTGCCAGGGCCACCCTCGGCACCGGCCATTCAGCACCGGTCATACTGGCCCGCATGGACGATCACCATGATTTCGGGGAGTTCCTCCAGGCCCGCCGGGCGCTGATCACCCCGCAGAGCGCCGGGCTGCGCGGCGGCGGACGGCGGCGGGTGCCGGGTCTGCGGCGCGAGGAGTTGGCGCAGCTGGCGGGGATCAGCGTCGAGTACTACCAGCGGCTGGAGCAGGGCCGGGCCAAGCACCCGTCCGACGAAGTCCTCGACGCGCTCGCCGAGGTCCTCCGCCTGGACCGGGTGGAGCGCGAGCACCTGCACCGCCTCGCCCGCCCCGGCCGGAAGGACCGTCCCGCCGGCGGGCCCGAGTCGGACCGTCCGGTGACCGCCCGCCCGGAGCTGTTGCGGCTGCTGGAGCACGTGCGGGTCCCGGCGATGGTGCTGAGCGACCGCCTGGACGTGCTCGCCCTGAACCCGGTCGCCAAGCGGCTGTTCGTCCACGGCGCGTCCGCCGCGCCGGGGAGCTGGAACCTGGCCGTGTTCCTCTTCCTCTCCCCGGAGGCCCGGGAGTTCTACGTCGAGTGGGACCGGCTCGCCGCCGACACGGTGGGCCAGCTCCGCGCCACCGCCGGGCGTCACCCCGAGGACCGGCAACTCGCCCGGCTGATCGACCGGTTGCGTGCGGAGAGCGACACCTTCCACCGGCTCTGGTCCCGCGCGGACGTCGAGGTCCGCACCCACGGCACCAAGAGCTTCCGCCACCCGGCCGTGGGCACGCTCACCTTCACTTACGAGACCCTCGACCTCTCCGGCCCGGAACGCCAGCGCCTGGTGACCCTCACCCCGGTCCCGAACGACCCGACCGAGGCCGCCCTGCACCTCCTCACCACCTGGGCCACCGACTCGACGGTCCCGGCCGCCCGCCAGCCCCAGGACGCCTGAACACCAAGACACGACTGCGCGGGCACTCAGTGCGGCATCGCCGCCAGCGCCGCGCGCGCGACCTCGGCCGCCTGCGCCTCGCAGCGCTCCGCCGGGTGCTCCGACCCGCCCAGGCCCACCCAGAGCCAGACGTTGCCGTCCCGGACGGCGAGGGAGCAGCTCTCGCCCCGGCCGGGCGCGTCCCAGAACGCGTCGTCCCCCACGCCGATGCCGGGGGCGTTCCGTTTGCCCTCGGCGAAGTCGGAGAAGTCCTTCCGCTGCACCCGGGTGCCGTTGTCGCTGCCGGAGCTGCGCCGGATCTTCCAGGTCACGGTGGCGGCCGCGGTGTCGTCCCGGTAGCGGAGGCCGTCGGCCGCCAGGTACGAGCCGTACCAGGCGCACTGGGTCTCGGCGTTGGTGGTCTGTTCGAAGTAGCGGTCGTCCTCCGTGCGCCGCTGCTCGGTGGGCAGCGGCAGTTGGGGGGCCGCCTCCGAACAGATCGGCGCCTTCAGGTACTTGTCCGCGACGGCCGGGCCGGTACCTGCTCCCCCGCCGTCCGGGTCGCGCAGCAGCAGGTACCCGCCGCCGCCGAGACAGGCCAGCGCGAGCACGACGGCGGCCGCCAGGGCGGTGGGCCGACGGCGCCGCCGGGGCGGTGCCGGTGCCAGTGCTGGCGTAGCGTCGTCCGCGTCGACGGCGCCGCCGGAACCAGAACCGGAACCGGTGGCCGAACCGTCCAGGACGGTGCGCAGCACGGTCGGGTCGGCCTGGACGGCAGCGGCTTCGGGGACGGGCGCTTCCGCGCGCAGCACCAGGGTGCGGCCCGGATCGGCCAGCAACCGGTCGACCTCCGCCTGCTGCGCCATGATCATCGTGTGCACCGCGGCCGGCCACCGCCGGGCGGCCGGGGCGACCGGGCCGAGGAGTTCGAGCAACCGGGCCGGGGTCGGCCGGGCAGCCGGGTCCTTGACCAGGCAGGCTTCCAGGAACGGCCGCGTTTCCGGTGCGACGCCGCCGAGGTCCGGCTCGCTGTGCACGACGTTGTAGAGGGTCCGCAGGGCGGACGCCCCCTCGAACGGGCTGCGTCCGCTCAGGGCCAGCGCCAGCAGGGAGGCGAGCGAGAACACGTCGCTCGCCGGGGTCAGGGCCCGTCCCTCCGCCTGCTCGGGGGACATGAACGCGGGCGAACCGATCACCCCGCCGGTGTGGGTGAGTTCGGCGTCCTCCTCGACCGCCCGGGCGATCCCGAAGTCGATCACCCGCACGCCGTCCTCGGCGAGCAGGACGTTGCCCGGCTTGAGGTCGCGGTGGATGAGCCCCGCCCGGTGGATCTCCACCAGGGCCGTCGCCAGGCCGACCGCCAGCCCGTGCACGGCGTCCGAGGGCAGCGGCCCGCCGGACTCCACCGCGTCCGCCAGCGACGGGCCGACCACGAACACCGAGGCCAGCCAGGGCGTCACGGCCTCCACGTCCGCGTCCATCACGGCCGCCGTGTAGGCGCCGGACACCCGGCGGGAAGCGGCGACCTCGCGCCGGAACCTGGCCCGGAACGCGTCATCGGCGGCGAACCGTTCATGCACCTGCTTGACCGCCACCAGCCGCCCGTCCGGGCCCGCACCCAGCAGCACCCGGCCCATCCCGCCGCGGCCGAGCTCGGCCAGGATCCGGTACGGGCCGACCTCGGCCGGATCGGACTCCCGGCGCGGCCGCATCGAGGCTCCCGAGGCACCCGAAGCGCCCGAGGGGCCGGTCACTTGAACGCCGGCGTCGTGGCGGACATGTCCGGGGACGCGCCGTTCACCGTCACGTACTGCGCCAACTCCACCGCCGACGCGGCGAGCGCCTTGGTCGTCTCCTCGCACTGCCCCTTCGGGTAAGCGGCACCCTTCACCGCGAGGAACACGTACAGATTGACGTCCCGGACGTAGAGCACGCAGTTGCTGTCGCTCAGATACTTCGCCGGAAGCCAGAACGCCTCCTCCGCGTACCCAGGGTCCGCCACCCGCGTATGACCGCCGATGTAGAGGCCCTCGTAGTGCGCCTTCGCCCGCTCGGCGCCGCTCACGCCGCCGGGGACGCTCGGGTGGACGTCCCAGACGATGCTGATCTCGTCTCCGCTGCGGGAGTTCCACTGGCAGGACTTCTCCGGGTACTTCCCGTACGTGTCCGTGGCCTCCCAGGTCCCGGGATTGCCCCACGGTGACGAGAACTCCGGTGGCGCCGTCACCCTGCGGGCGTCCGCGCAGGTCGGCACCGCCGGCGCGTACTTGTCCTTGACCTGCGCGAGCGGGACGTTCCCGGGCGTGGGCACCGCCTCCGGGAACACGTCCTCCAGGTCCACCACCCCGGCGGCGACCAGCCCGCCCGCGACCCCGGCGAGCGCCAGCACCGTCGCACCCACCGCCAGCGCGATCCGCGTGCCGCGCCGGCGGCGGCGAACGGGCGCGGGCGCGGGTGTGGGTGTGGACTGCGGCGCGGACGCGGTCTGTGTGGGTGCGGCAGGTGGGAACACGGGCGGCACACCGCCCCCCATCAACCGGGCGACCTCCGCCCGCTGCACCGCGAGCAGGCCGTGCACCGCCTCGGGCCACGGCCGCGCCGCCGGCTCGATCCTCCCCAGCGCCGCGAGCACCGCCTGCGGGGTCGGCCGGGCCGCCGGATCCTTCGCCAGGCACGCCGCGACCAACGGCCGCAGGCCCGCCGGCACCCCGCTCAGCTCCGGCTCGGCGTGCAGGACGGCGAACAGGATCCGCGGCAGCGACTCCCCGACGAAGGCCGGACGACCGGCGCAGGCCACCGCGAGCGTCGCACCGAGCGAGAACACGTCACTGGCGGGCGTCAGTTCACGACCCTCCACCTGCTCGGGCGACATGTAGCCGGGCGAGCCGATCATCGCGCCGGTACGGGTCAGCTTGGTGTCCTGCCCCTCGGCCGCCCGGGCGATCCCGAAGTCGATCACCCGCACGCCGTCCTCGGCGAGCAGCACGTTGGAGGGTTTGAGGTCACGGTGGATCAACCCGGCGCCGTGCACGTCGATCAGCGCCTGCGCCAGCCCGGCCGCCAACCGGCGCGCCGAGTCCTCCGGCAACGCCCCGACCACCCGCAACGCCTCGTTCAACGCCGGCCCCAGCACGAACTGCGAGGCCAGCCAGGGCGTCCCGGCCTCCGGATCGGCGGCGATCACCGCCGCCGTGTACGCGCCCGAAACCCGCCGCGAAGCCTCCACCTCACGCCGGAAGCGCACCCGGAACCCGTCGTCCCCGGCGAACTCGGCGTGCACCTGCTTCACCGCAGCCGCCCGCCCGTCCGGCGCGACGCCCAGCAGCACCCGGCCCATCCCGCCCTGCCCGAGCACCGCCAGCACCCTGAACGGCCCGACCTGCGCGGGACCGTACAGCCCTAGACCCTCCACGTTGACATGCCCCCCACCACCAGCATGCGACGGATCATACCGACGCCCCCCACCACCAACACCCCCAGCCCCAACCCCACCCACCGGAGCAGCACATGACACAGCGCTGGAGGACGATCCCCCATTGTGTGGGGGCAATCCCCGCGTGCGCGGGGAGCAGTACCGATCACATCTGCGGGCGCTGGTAGGAGAGGGACCATCCCCGCGAGCGCGGGGAGCAGGAAGAAGGACCAGTTCACGGAGCTGTTCGGCGAGGGACCATCCCCGCGAGCGCGGGGAGCAGAGTTCGTGACCTGTGGGTCTACGGGGCGTCGGGGTGGAAGCCTGCGACTTCTTCGGATTCGGTCATTTGGGACTCTCGGAGGCGGAGCACAAACGCGTTGCCCCAGCAGGGTACCGACAGCAGCCACCCCCCGATCGTCCACCGCCCGCCCGCACAACCACTCTCCCTCGCAAGGGGGTTGTCCCCCGGCCGAGACGGGGGGTGGCCCGACCGCCGAACGGGTGTACACGCACGTAGCTTGGGCCGCATGAAGAAACTTGCCTTACCCGCGACCCTCGCCCTCGCCCTCGTCGTCGGCGCCACCCTGCCGACCGCCGCCTCCGCCTCCGCCGCTTCGGCGCACCCCCGCTGCGGCAACCATCAGGCGCTGCAGGGCGCGTTGGACGGGTTGACCGGCGAGCACCGGTTGGCCGGCGCCGTCGTCGAGGTCGTCGACCCCGCCTGCGGCACGTGGGCCGGGGCCAGAGGGGTGGCCGAGGTGCGGACCGGGCGGCCGGCGAGTGCCGGGGACCGGTTCCGCATCGGCAGTGTCACCAAGACGTTCACAGCCACCGTCGTCCTCCAACTCGCCGCCGAGGGGCGGCTCTCGCTCGACTCCACCGTGGCGGACCACCTACCCGGCCTGGTCCAGGGCGGCGGCTATGACGGGCGCGTCATCACCGTCCGCCAACTCCTCCAGCAGACCGGTGGATTGCCGGACCACGCCGACGCGTTCGCCGACGCGGACGTGGACTGGCTGCGCCACCATCGGTTCGAGCCGCGGGAACTCGTCGAAGCGGCGCTTCGCCTGCCGCACCCCGCGCCCGGCTGGCACTACTCGACCACCAACTACGTCCTCGCGGGCCTCGTCGTCGAGCAGGTCACCGGGCGGTCGATCGAGGACGAGGTCACCCGGCGCGTCATCGACCCGCTGCGCCTGCGCGACACCTACTGGCCGGGCATGGCGGAGGACATTCGCGGCCGCCACTCGCACAGCTACTTCACGGCCGAGCGCGACGGCGGGCCGGTCCGGGTCGACGGCACCCGCTGGAACACCTCGGCCGGAGGCGCGGGCGGTGCGCTGATCTCCACACCCTCCGACGTCAACCGTTTCCTCGCCGCGCTGCTCGGCGGCCGTCTCCTCCCCGCCGCACAACTCGCCGAGATGCGCACCACCGTGCCGGGCGACCCCGAACGCCTCGGCAGCGAGGGCCGTTACGGGCTCGGCCTGATCACCGAACCCCTCTCCTGCGGCGGCGTCTGGACCGGCCACACCGGCTCCACCCGGGCCGGCCACCACACCGTCACGGCGACGGCCCCCGGCGGCCGGCAGGCAACGATCGCCATCAACGAGTCCCCCACCACCGACGCGGCCGCCAACGCCGTGCTCGCCGCCCTGGACACCGCCCTCTGCCCGCCCCGGACGTGAGGAGGGGTGGAGCAGAAGCACTGACCGGCCGCCGCCCGCGGCGCGGCCCCTCGGAGTGCGCTCCGAGGGGCCGCGCCGTCAGCGCACTGACCGAACGTCAGCTGGTCGCGACCGAGGTGTCGTCGATCACGAAGCTGGTCTGCAGCGAGGAGTCCTCGGTGCCGGTGAACTTGACCGTCACCGACTGACCCGCGTAGGCGGACAGGTCGAGGCTGCGCAGCTGGTAGCCCGCGGCCGCGTCGGCGTTGGAGTAGGTCTTCAGCGTGGTGCCGTTGGCCTGGACCGTCAGCTTGTCGTACGCCGTGGTGCCGGACTCACCGGTGTCGATGTGCAGGTAGAAGCTCAGGGTCGCCTTGCAGCCCGACGGCACGGTCACGGTCTGCGAGAGGCTGTCGGTGTGGGCGGAGCCGTAGCCGTTCAGCCACGCCTTCCAGGTGCCGCCGTGCGGGGCCTGCGAGGCCGACTTGTCGACGACACCGCTGGAGGCGGTCCACGGCGCGGCCGTGCCCGTCTCGAAGCCCGCGTTGCCGAGCAGCTGCGCCGGGGTGCACGTGCCGCCACCGCCACCGGAGACCACCCAGGTGAAGCTGGTGCTACCGGACTTGGCCGCCGCGTCCTTCGCCGTCACGGTGACGTTGTAGGTGCCCGCCGTGCTCGCGGTGCCGCTGATGACACCGGTGGAGGCGTTGATCGACAGACCGGCCGGCAGACCCGTCGCCGAGTAGGTGTACGGGGTCGAACCGCCGCTCGCCGTGATCTTGAGGTTCGCCGAACCGCCCACCGCCGTCGACTGGTCGCCCGGGTTGGCGACCGAGACGGAGCCGCTGCCCGCGGGCTTCGTCAGCAGGCAGCCGCTGACGTTGAGGTCGATGACCCGGCCGTTGCCCAGGCAGGTGGTGAACCAGTAGGTCTGCTGGCCGTAACTCTGCCCCTGGTGCACCGTGGTGGTGCCGTCGGCGGCGACCTCGCACGGGTTGTTGAGGGTGCACATCTGGCCGTCGTCGTTGCCGGTGTTGTTGATGCCGACGACCTTGCGCGTGGCGGCGTCGACGATCGGCGAACCGGAGGTGCCGTGCGTGGTGTTGCAGCCGGAGCTGTAACGGATCGAGTCGCGCCAGCTCCAGGCGTCCTCGCGCAGGTCGGTGAAGCCGTTGACGGAGCAGTTCCAGGTCTGCTTCCAGTAGGACGACGGTATGTACATCGCCGAACCGTCGACCGGGTGGGTGTCGTTGATGGTCAGCGCGGTGGCGCCGAACTTCGAGGTGATCGACCCGAAGGTGTCGGTGAGCTGGTACAGCGCGACATCCGTGCCGGTCATCGTCGCGTACAGCACCTTGTCGGCCTGCACGGTGCCGAGCGAGCCGCCGGAGGCGTTGAGCAGGGTGCCGCTGCGACTGGCGGTCTGGTTCTGGATGACCTGGCCGGCGGCGGGCATGGTCGGCAGGCAGTGGCCGTTGGTGAGCATCAGGGCCCGGTCGGTGTCGACCGACGAGGGGTAACGCACCAGCGAGGCCGAGCAGTTGCTCAGCGCGATGGTGGACGCCAGGTCACCGGCCTGTACCGCCTGCGCGGGGGCGACTGCCACGGAGGTGAGGACCCCGGCGATGACAGCGCTCGCGGCGGACGCGGCGGCAAGTCTCTTGAGCATGGCTCTCCTTGTGGGGGATGCGGAGCGTACGACCGGTTGCGGACGCCCGCGCCGCACGAAAGTGCCATGGTCACCTCAATCGGTCAACCGATCGGGCAGAAGTCACACCCGCGAATCCACCCGAGTCACCACCAACCGGCCACCCACGACAGGGAGAAGACGGACGGCTCAACGGATGAGAGGCCGTCAGCGCAGGTCGAGGACCGGTCGGGTGGAGAGGCAGTCGACGAGGTCCTCGCCCTCCTCGCCGTAGACGAGGGCCGCGAGGTCGGGGTGGCGGTTGGCCGTGGCGAGCGGGAGCCAGGACAGGAAGGTGCCGTAGCCGCCGCAGACGGACTCGCCGCCGTCGCCGCCGTGGATCCGGCCGGGCTCGGCGGTGATCTCGGAGCGGTAGGTGTCGTGCGCGATGAGCAGGCCGAAGGCGTTCGGCCCGGCGTGCGGGCCGGTGTCGTCGCCGTACGGGACGCGGTCGAGCGGGCACTCGTCGCCCCAGCGGAACAGGGTGTGCGCGCCGGCGCCGCAGGCGTGCTCCCACTCGTCGGACGTCGGCAGCCGGAGGCCCTCGCGGGCGAGGACGGCCGGCATGTCGGCGGGCGCCTCCTCGATCGGCTCGTCCTCGACGGCCATGAGCAGGGTCGGCACGGTGACCGTCCGGCGCGGGCTGAGCACCCGGGCCAGGTGGGCGTGCGGGTCCTCGTCGCCGAAGCCCTGGTCGACGCTCTCCTCCTGGTAGCCGGCGAGGAGTTCGGCGGACGGCCGCCAGGCCGCCACGTCGAAGCCGACGGTGACCCGCCCGCCCGGTATCAGTGCGAACATCCGCCCGCCCCGCTCGACCAGCACCCGGTGCAGCGGGGCCCCCAGGTGCTCGACCGTCCCGACCCGCTCGAGCCGCCCGCCCGCGCTGTCGGCGGCCTGGGCGGCGATCCGGGTGGCGGCGGCGAGGTCGAGCCGGCGCCAGGCGGCGAAGGTGAGGGCGGCGAGCGGTTCGGGGGCCATGACGGGAGTGTGGCATGGGCCACTGACAATTGACTGGGAGTGGACCACGGGCGACCCACCGGGGACGGGTCGCCCGGGGACGCCGCTCAGCCGAAGTCGGGGATCGGGTGCTCCGGGGCCAGCACGGCGGCGATGCGCTGGGCGATGGTGTGGGCGCTGTGCCCGCCGGGCGCGGACGGCCCGTCGGTGGTGGAGACGGCGATCGCCAGGTGCTCGCACGGAAGGTAGTCCTGGGAGGCCGAGTAGCCGAAGAACAGCGGGTGCTGGGAGATCCAGTCGTTCAGCACCAGCACGCCCATGCCGTAGTGGGTGGCCTCGGTCTGCGGGATGCAGACCGTGTCCGGGCACTTCCCGGTCGCCCCGCCGAGGCCCACCGTCCCCGGGTTCAGCAGTTCGCGGTAGCCGGCCGGGGAGAGCAGTTCGCCCGAGCCGACGCCGGCGGCCGAGCTCGCCAGGTCGCAGATGTCGGTGGTCTGCACCGCACCGGGGGCGGTGGTCCAGGAGGGGTTCCAGAAGGTGGACTCCTCGTACCGGCCCCGGTCGGCGGTGAAGGCGTGCAGGACCGGTGTCGGGATGTCGGGCGTGAAGCTGTTCATTGTCTCGTGCAGGCCGAGCGGGCCCAGCACCTTCTGCTGGAGCAGGTGGTCCAGCCTCGTCCCGGTGATCTTCTCCAGCGCGGCCCCGAGCAGCACGAAGTTGGCGTGCGAGTAGCTCCAGCTGGTGCCCGGCCGGTACCAGGGGTCCTGACGGGTCGAGATGTCCACCAGCTCCTCGGGCGTCCACTGCCGGAACGGGTCGGCGTAGACGGTCTCGCCGAAGCCGGGGGTGGTGACGTAGTCGACCAGGCCGCTGGTCGAGGCGCCGAGCATCCGCAGGGTGGTCCGGTCGCCGCGCGGGAGGTCGGGCAGCCAGCGCGCCACGGGCTCGTCGAGGCCGACGACACCCTCGTCGACCAGGCGCAGCAGGGCCGTCCCCAGGTAGCTGATCGCGATGTTGCCGTTGCGGAAGTGCATGTCGGGCCGGGCCGGGACGCCGGTCATCGACTCGCCGAGCGCGGTGGTGAGGAGTTCGCGGCCGTCGGCGGTGACCTTCACGATCACCGACTTGAGGCCCAGTTCCTCCTTGGCCGCCTCGGCGACCTTCAGCACGTCGAGCGCCGGGCCCCCGGTGGGCGCCGGGGTGCCGACGCAGGGCCGGCGGTGCTCGGGGCCGGCGCCGTCCCCGGTGACGCGTGCTCCGGTGGCGCCGCCGGCGGTGGTGGCCGGGACAGCGAGGGCGACGAGCGCGGAGACGGCGGTGACGGTGGCGAGGCGCAGCAGGGCGCTCCTGCGGGAGGGTCTCATGCCCGCAGTATCGGCAGGGCGTTCCCGCGCGCCCGGCCCGACGGCCCTCGACCCGCGCGAACGTCACCCGTCGGGCCCGCCCAGGACCCGGCGCCGGGTCCTGGGCGGGCGTGTCCTGGGCGCGCGGGTCCTGGGCGCGCGGGCCCAGGCCGCCGGGCGTTACGGCTGCGGGAAGTTCTGCTCGTCCACGTCGCTGGTCTTCGCGTTGCCGCCGACCTTCGCGGTCAGCGTGATCGACCAGATCGAATAGGTCTTGCCGGTCTCGAAGGCCAGTGTCTCGTCGAACTTGGTGTAGCTGCAGTCCTGGGTGAACATCTTCAGCGTCGGGTCCCAGTCGATGCCGTCGGAGAAGAACACGTCGTAGGTGCCGTCCTCGATGCCCTTGATCGAGGCCTTCTTCCCCTTGCCGACGTACAGCGAGTGGACGGCCTTGCCGGTCTTGGAGAGCGTGACGACGGAGTCGGTGCTGCCCTCCGCGTTGTCGATGTTCAGCTCGCCCTCGCCGCGCAGCTTGCCCTTGGTGACGAAGGCGCCGTTGTCGAGCGCCCGGGTCTGCTGCTGCGGGGTCTGCGGGACGGTGAAGTTGGTGGTGTAGCCGGCCGCGGTCATCTCGGCGAGGGCGCCGGGGATGGCCTTGAGACCCTCCGAGAGGCCGACCTGGGCGAAGGCGGAGCCGGTGGTGCAGTAGGTCTTCGCCTTGATGTCGGTACGGATCTTGCTCAGGTCGGTGGCGAGCTGCGAGAGCGCCGTCACCAGTTGGCGCTTGGTGGTGCCGACCCCGGGCGGGGTGGCGCTCAGCCCGAGACCGCTGCTGGCGGAGTTGGCGGCGCCGGCCGCCTCCTGGAGGCCGGCCATGAAGCCGGTCAGGTCGGAGGCGGGGTTGATCTTGCCGAGCGCGGTGCTGACCGGGTCGACGTAGCCGGCCAGGACCGGCCCGTACGGCGTCGGCGTGGGTGTCGGCGTGGGTGTCGGCGTGTAGGTCGGCGCGGGCAGCGCGCTGAAGCCGTCCGACGGGCTCGACGCCGCCGAACTGCCGCCGCCGCCCGATCCGCCGTCGCTGGCCCCGGAGCAGGCAGCCAGCAGCATCGCTGCGCCGGCCGCCGTGCCGACCTTGATGAAGGACCTCATGGCGTTCCCCCGGATGTTCTCTCGGTGCTCTCTCATGCACACTCCGTGCAGTCTGCTCGTCCCCGCCGACATGATCCCGACCCGACAAGAGACGGTCAACAGGGCGCACTTGCAGCGCGTCGAAGCGTATATGGGGCGCATAAAGGGGCGCGCGGAGGGGCAGGGCGGGTCAACTACGATCGACGGGTGCTCAGCCTCACGGGACTCCCGCTCCAGATCATCGCCGCCGTGCTCGCGGTCGGCGTCTTCGCCGCCACGATGTGGCTCTGGCCGAGGTTCGGCGGACACGGGTGGAAGGCCTGGACGGGACGGGTCGGCGCCTTCCTCGCCACCCAGCTCGCGGTGCTGGTCGCGATGGGGCTGATCGCCAACGGCTACTTCGGCTTCTACAGCTCCTGGAGCGACCTGCTCGGCACCAACGGCAAGCCCGGCACCGTCGTCGACCACCAGCCGAACGCGGCCGCCACCCTCTCCGTCACCGGGGAGAAGAACATGTACTCGGCGCAGGGCTCGGCCCGCGACCGCTCCGGGGTGATCCAGGAGGTCTCGGTCCGCGGCCCGCAGAGCGGACTGAGCAGCGACGCCTTCGTCTACCTCCCGCCGCAGTACTTCCAGCCCGAGTACGCGCAGAGCAAGTTCCCGATGGCCCTGGTACTGGCCGGGTACCCGGGCTCGGCGGAGAAGCTCATCACGCTGATGCAGTACCCGGCCTCCGCCCTCACCGCCATCGAGGAGAAGAAGCTGCCGCCGACCGTCCTGGTGCTGATGCGCCCGACCCTGGTCGGCAACCGCGACACCGAGTGCATGGACGTCCCCGGCGGGCCGCAGGTCGAGACCTTCTTCACCAGCGACCTGCCCAAGGCGCTGTCCGCCGGCTACCGGATCGGCACCGACCCGGCCAACCGCGCGGTGATCGGCAACTCCACCGGCGGCTACTGCGCCCTCAAGTTCGCGCTGCGCAAGCCGGACGCGTACCGGTCCGCGATCTCGCTCTCCGGCTACTACACCGCGCCGATCGACGAGACCACCGGCGACCTGTTCGCGGGCAACGACCGGCTGAAGCAGGAGAACGACCTGGTCTGGCGGCTGCGGAACAAGCCCGCCGAGCCGGTCGCGCTGCTGCTCGCCACCAGCTACGACGAGAACAACTACGAGGGCACCCAGGCCATGGTCGGCGCGTTCAAGGCGCCGACCAAGCTGTCCACCATCACCCTCGACACCGGCGGCCACAACTTCCACACCTGGACCAGGGAGATCCCGCCCGCGCTGGAGTGGCTCGGCAAGCACCTGACGATGCCGCAGGCTGCGTAACAGCGCCCCTGCCGACGTAGCGGCACCCCGACCGACGCAACAGCACCCCGGTCGGCGCAACGGCACCAGCCCTCCCACCAGGGGCGGCGAGGATCACAGACGGCTCATACCCGGGTCTCACCGTTCTCTCAGCCGGGCGCCCGAGCGTAGCGCCCATGACCACGACCAGCCTCACCCCGCCGGCCGGCGAGCCCTGGCCGGAGGCCGGGGACTTCCCGCCCCCGCTGCTGCCGCCCGGCCCCGCGCCGGAGGGGGCGGCACCCGGGCGGCCCGCCCAGCCGCCGCTGTTCCCGGAGTTCCCGCTGCCGCCCACCGGCCCCAAGGGCCCGGCCTCCTGGGCCGGACGGCTGCGCACCCTGCCCGGCCGGACCTGGCGGGGACGCCCGGAGGACCCGCGCTGGACCCGGCCCTCGCTGCTCGCCCTGCTGGCGGCCACCGCCGTCCTCTACCTCTGGGGCCTGTCCGCCTCCGGCTGGGCCAACTCCTTCTACTCCGCCGCCGCCCAGGCGGGCAGCCAGAACTGGAAGGCCTTCTTCTACGGCTCCTCGGACGCCGGGAACTTCATCACCGTCGACAAGCCCCCGCTGGCCCTGTGGCCGATGGCGCTCTCGGCCCGGGTCTTCGGGCTCTCCTCCTGGTCGGTACTGGCCCCGCAGGCGCTGATGGCCGTCGGCACGGTCGCCACCCTGTACGCGACGGTGCGCCGGCGCTTCTCGCCGCTCGCCGGACTGCTGGCCGGCCTCGCCTTCGCGCTGACGCCGGTGGCGGCGCTGATGTTCCGCTTCAACAACCCGGACGCGCTGCTGGTCCTGCTGCTCACCCTGGCCGCCTACGGGCTGGTGCGGGCGATCGAGGCCGCGGGCACCCGGTGGCTGGTGTTCACCGGGGTGATGCTCGGTCTGGCCTTCCTCACCAAGACCCTGCAGGCGTTCCTGGTGCTGCCCGCCTTCGTGCTGGTCTACCTGGTGGTGGCGCCGACCGGGCTGTGGCGGCGGGTCCGGCAGCTGCTGGCCGGCGGACTGGCGATACTGGTCGCGGGCGGCTGGTGGGTCGCGGTCGTCGAACTGGTGCCGGCGTCGGCGCGCCCGTACATCGGCGGCTCGCAGGACAACAGCTTCCTCTCCCTCACCTTCGGCTACAACGGCCTGGGGCGGCTCAACGGCAACGAGACCGGCAGCGTCGGCGGCGGTGGCCGCAGCCGGCTCCCGGCCGGGGTCGAGACGGTCTTCGGCAACGGCCCCGGCGGTGCGCCCGCCGGTGCGCCCGGTGGAATGCCCGGCGGGACGCGCGGCGGTGGCGGCTGGGGCGAGACCGGCATCACCCGGCTGTTCGACGGCGACATCGGCGGGCAGATCGCCTGGCTGCTGCCCGCCGCGCTGATCCTGCTGCTGCTCGGCCTGTGGGCGACCCGGCGGCACGCCCGGACGGACACCGCGCGCGCGGCCTTCCTGGTCTGGGGCGGCTGGCTCCTGTGCACCGCGCTGACCTTCAGCTTCATGTCCGGGATCTTCCACCAGTACTACACGGTGGCGCTGGCCCCGGCGGTCGCCGCACTGGTCGGCATGGGCGTGGACGGGCTGTGGCGGGCCCGGCACCGGCTGCCGTACGCGGCGGTGCTGGCCGCGACGCTCGCCGTGACGGCGGTGTGGGCGTACGTGCTGCTCGGGCGGAGCCCCGACTTCCAGCCGTGGCTGCGTCCGGCGGTGCTGGCCGGCGGGCTGCTCGCGGCGGTGGCACTGCTGGTGGCCGGCCCGCTGGGGGCCCGGCTCGCGGGCGGCACCCCGGCGACCGGCGCGGGCGCCGGAGCCGGGGCCGATACTCCGGCCGACGGGCGCGGCGGGGCGCGGCGGATCGCCGGGCGGGCGACCGCCGTGGCGGGCCTGGTGGGCGCGGCGGCGGCACTGGGCGGTCCGGCGGCGTACGCGCTGGAGACGGTCGGCACCCCGCACCAGGGCTCGATCGTGCTGGCCGGGCCCTCGGTGGCGGGCGGCTTCGGCCCCGGCGGCATGCGGGGGCGCGGTGCGGGCGGCGGACCGGCCCTGTGGCTCGACGGCCGGATGGTGACGCCCCAGCAGGGCGGCGGCCAGGGTGGCGGCCAACCCGTCCCCGGCTCCCCGCAGCAGGACGGCGGCCGGGGCACCGGCGGGGTCCCGAACGGCAACGGCAGCACCCAGGGCCCGGGCCCGTACCTCGTCATCGGCGGCCCCGGCGGGATGAACGGGCTGCTGAACGGCGCCCAGGTGAGCGACGAGGCGGCCGCCCTGCTGGCGCAGGACGCCGACCGCTACCGCTGGGCCGCCGCGACCTCCGGTTCGCAGAACGCCGCCAGCTACCAGCTCGCCTCCGGCGTACCGGTGATGGCCCTCGGCGGCTTCAACAGCAGCGACCCGTCGCTCAGCCTGGACGCCTTCCGGCAGTACGTGCGGGAGGGAAAGGTGCACTGGTTCATCGGCGGCGGCTCGCGCGGCTTCGGCGGCGGGGAGACGGCCGGGGTGAACGGCGCGAACGGGCCCGGTGGCGAGTCCTCGCAGTCCCAGACCGCCCGGATCGAGGAGTGGGTGGCGAGCCACTACACGGCTCGCACGGTCGGCGGGTCGACCTTCTACGACCTGACCCAGCCGCCCACCTCCTGACCCGGCAGCTCCGGCAGCTCCGGCAGCTCCCGACGGCGGGGCGTCCCACTGGTGTGTTCACCATGGTGCGCCCCGCCGGACCGTTACCCCCGGACCGTTACCCCTGGACCGCTACCCCTCGGACCGCTACCCCCGGTCGCTCGCGCAGCGCGTCCCGGCGGCCGGCACCGTGCCGTCGACCAGGTAGGCGCCCACCGCCGCCCGGACGCAGGCGCTGTGCCCGTAGCCGGTGTGCCCCTCGCCCTCGCGGGTGAGCAGCACGGCGTTGCCCAGCTGCGCGACGAGCTGCTGGGCGTTGGCGTACGAGGTAGCCGCGTCGCCGGTGGAGCCGACCACCACGATCGGCGTGGTGGCCTTCGAGGCGATCGGGTGCGCCTTCTCCGGCGAACGGAACGGCCAGCTCCGGCAGTCCGGGTCGAACAGCGTCGCCGCCGGTTCGTGACGGCTGATCAGCGGGGCCCTGGCGGCCATCCGGGCGTAGGCGTCCCGCAGCGCGTCCCCGGTCGGGACGTCGGTGGCCCCGTCGGCGCAGTAGATCGCCGTGTAGGCGTCGGCAGCGGCGCCGTAACGGCCGTCCCCGCCACGCTTGTTGTAGGAGTCGGCGTAGGCGAGCAGATAGTCGCCGTCGCCCTGGTTCATGGCCCGGCCGATGGCGGCGGCCAGGCCGTCCCAGCCGCCCTCGTCGCCGTAGAGGGCGTCCATCACGCCCG
Organism: Streptomyces sp. XY431; assembly: GCF_001279805.1. Lineage (NCBI taxonomy): Bacteria > Bacillati > Actinomycetota > Actinomycetes > Kitasatosporales > Streptomycetaceae > Streptomyces > Streptomyces sp. XY431. The sequence goes on along the minus strand of NZ_LGDO01000116.1, from coordinate 123,828 downwards.
CCCAGGCGGCGGCGGAGGTGAGGACCCGGCCGCCGGTGGTGGTGAGCGGCTTCCGCTTCAGCCCGTCGAGGAAGTCGGCGGCCCGCCCGGCCGCCTTGTCCGGGTCCTTGCCGAACGGGCACTGCGACTGCTGGGCGCAGTGGGCGGCGAAGGCGCGCAGCGAGCGGTCGAAGCCCGCGTACTGCTCGATGTTGGTCTCGGCGATCGGTTTGGCCGGGTCGATCGCGCCGTCCAGCACCAGTCGGCCGACCCGGTCCGGGAACTCCTCGGCGTAGACGCTGCCGAGGTAGGTCCCGTAGGACAGGCCCAGGTAGTTGAGCCTGGGGTCGCCGAGCGCCGCGCGCAGCACGTCCATGTCGCGCGCGGTGTCGCGGGTGCCGACGTGCTCCAGCAGCGTGCCGTACTTGGCCCGGCAGGCGTCCGCGAGCAGCTTGCCGTGCTCCGGCCCGGGGGTGTCGGTGGTGAGCCAGCTGTCCCGGGCCCGGTCGTCCAGGCAGTTGACCGGGGCACTGCGGCCGGTGGCCCGGGGGTCGAAGCCGACGATGTCGTAGTGGTCGCGCAGCGGACCGTCGTAGTCGCGCTGGCCGCCGAGGACGGCGTCGACACCGCTGTTGCCCGGCCCGCCCGGGTTGACCAGGAGCGACCCGGCCCGCTGCGCGGGCTCGGCGGCGCCGACCCGGGCCACCGCCACGTCGAGGGTGGCGCCGGACGGATCGGCGTAGTCCAGCGGCACCTTGAGGGTCGCGCACCGCACCGACGCCGGGTCGACACCCTCGGTCCTCGGCGCGCCCTTGCAGGCCGCCCAGGCGAGCTTCTGGCCGTAGAACGAGCGGAGCGCCGGGTCCGGGGCCGACTGCGCGGCCTCGGCCGCCGCGACACTCTCCGCCCCGGAGGCGCCCGCACCGGTGGAGCCGCCCCCGCCGGTACAGGCCGCCAGCAGCACCGCCGCGGCGACGGCGGGCAGGGCACGTCGCGAGAGCCGGGTCGTCATCGAGTCCACCGCACACGAATATCACCCGACCGTCACACCATCGACGGCGCCCCACCCCCTGGATGATCAGGTGGGCCCGGGCGTGCCGGAGCCACCGGGCCCGGGAGGTGCAGCCGAGCACGGCCTGCGTCATCGACAGCGTCACCGGTTCGGCGTCGCCGAGCTGCGGTGCTGTCCCGACCGCCGGCCGCCGCGGGGCAAGCTGCGGCAACCCCGTCAGCAGGTCGTCCGCCTTCACGTAGAGTGCGGTCCCGAGGGAGTCCAACTCTGTCTTCACACACTGACCTTGGACTCCCTCCTCCTCTGCGCGCAGCCGTCGCCCAGGATCATTCGCTTCTGCGGTGGCATGCCGAGCGGCAATGTCCTGCTCCGAGGGGGCCCACGCAGTCGAGACATGGGGAGGCGGGCCGTGGACGCGGTACGCAGAGTTGCCACACGGGATCGGCTGGCAGGCGTCGCCCGTGCGGCTCTGGGCACCGAGCACCGCGTTACGGGTGTCTCGCGGCTCCGAGGCGGAAGCAAGAAGGGCGTGTATCGCCTCACCCTCGACAATGACTCGACCGCCATCGTCTACATCTGGGACGACACCGAGAACTACTGGCCCACCACGCGGGCCGACCAGGCCGACAACCATGCGGACCCGTTCTCGCCCGCCTCCGGCATCGAGCTCTTCGAAGCCGCGCACCGGCACCTGGACACGCTGGACATCCGCTCACCCCGCATCCTCCTGGCCGACCGAAGCCGGAGCCACTACCCGGCAGACATCGCGGTGGTCGAGGACGTACCGGGCGAGAACCTGGAAACACTGCTCCGCCAAGACCCGCGCAGCCTGGAAACGACGATGGCGCGACTCGCTGAGGCGCTCGGTGCGATGCAGCGGCACCAGGGCCCCCGCTTCGGCAAAGTCGCCCTGATCGACAAGGGCGGCACCTCCGAGGGCAGCTCCTGCGAGCAGGTCGTCCTCGACCGTGCGCTCGACGACCTGGCCGAAGCTGCTTCACGCGACCCGCGGATCACACGCTCCCGCGACCACCTGGAGCACGTGGTTCGCGCACTGGCCGCCACCGTGCGCCCACGCTCGCAGCACGGGCTCATCCACGGAGAACTCGGACCGGACCACGTGCTCGTGGACCGGGACGGGCAGCCGGTCCTCATCGACATCGAAGGGCTGATGTTCTTCGACATCGAGTGGGAGCACGCGTTCCTACGACTGCGTTTCGGCGACCACTACCGGTGGCTGGACCGCAATGACCTCGACGAACAGCGCCTGACGTTCTACACGCTGGCGATGCGCCTGTCCCTCGTCGCCGGGCCACTGCGGCTCCTCGACGGCGACTTCCCCGACCGCGACTTCATGATGGGCATCGTGGAGCACAACCTCCAAGAGGCACTCGCCTTCCTGCCCTCGAACCCCATGGCATAGATCATCCGGGCGGGGTGTCAGCCGCCGCACTGCTGCAGCATCGCCCTCTTGTCCGCCTCCGTCACCGGCAGCTGGTACTTCAGCGACACCTGCGCGAAGCGGACCGCGTACGCGCACCGTATCCGCGGGTCCGCGGGCAGCCAGGCGGACGGGCCGGAGTCGCCCTTGGAGGCGTTCTGCGAGCCGTCGGCGGGGACGAGGTTCAGCGGGTCGTTGGCGATCCGGACCCGCTTGGCCTTGTCCCACCCGCTCGCGCCCATCTGCCAGTCGTAGGACAGCGGCATCACATGGTCTATCTGGATCTTCGACGCCTGCTGCTTGCTCCAGCGCACGGTCTTCCCGGTGTACGGGTCGAGGATGGTCATCGCGGTGACCACGCACTTCGAGCCGTCCTTGCGCTCGACCGCCGAACCGTCGCGGGCCAGCAGGTCGTTGCGGGTGTCGCAGTTGTTGCGGCCGCCCGGCACACCGTCCACGCTGTCGGTCCAGGCGGGGCCGAACTCGTTGCGGTCGTAGCCGTCCTTGGGGCCGGTCGCGGCGGTGGCGACCCTGGCGATCAGCTCCCGGCCCGCCTTCTGCTCCTCGGGCGAAGTCAGCGGCGCCAGGCCGGGCTTGGTGCCGTCCGGGTTGTCCAGCGGACTGGTGCCCGGGCCGACGGCGCCCGCCCCGGCGGGCGCGGCGTCCTCGCTGCGCGTCCCGGCGCCGGAGCAACCGCTCAGCACCAGGGTGGATATCAGGAACACGGCGGCGGCCGACAGGGTGGGGCGACGGGCGGGCACGGTGGACTCCCCGGATGGGTGGGCGGCTGACGGCGCACCAGCAGACCAGCCCGCCCGCACCCGGTCAAGCCACCACAACCCGGAGCATTTCGATCATGGCGAAGCTCACACCGGGCGCCGCCCCGCCCCCGCTACGACCGCACTACGACCGCGCGCCGCGGACGATCTCCTCGACCACCGCCTCGAACGGCGTCGCCGTCACCCCGAGCACCTCCTCCGTACGCGTCGAGTCCAGCCGCAGCGGCCGGTCGTACAGATAGGCCATCTCCTCCACCTCGGCGAGGATTTCGTCCCCCGACCGGACCAGATCGGCCGGCGCGACGGCGGTGAGCGCGGGCTCCGGCGCCCCGGCCGCCGCCGCCAGCCGCCGGGCCACCTCGCGGGCCGAGGCCTCGCTGGTGCTGGGCACGTGCCAGGCCCGGCCCCAGGACGCCTCGTTGCGGGCGGCGGCGACCAGGGTGGCGGCCACATCGCCGAGGTGGCTCCAGCTGTGCGGCGCGTCCAGGTCGGCGGGGTAGCCGACCGGCTCGCCGGCCAGCACGGCGGGTACCACCGTGAAGCCGAACAACGAGGTCGCGCCCCGGCCGAGGAAGTCGCTGGCCCTGACCTCCGTGACGCGTGCCCGGCCCGCCCGGTGCGCGGCGAGCGCCTCCGCCCACAGGGCCGCCCGCAGCGTGCCCTTGCGGCTGGTCGGGGCGGCGGGCAGGTCCTCGGTGAGCGGGCCGTCGACCGGCCCGTAGCCGTACAGGTTGCCGAGCATCACGTAGCCCGCGCCGGTCCGTTCGGCGGCGGTCAGCAGCCCGGCGGCGAGCGGCGGGAACTCGGTGAGCCAGCGGTGGTAGGGCGGGGCGGCGCAGTTGACCAGTGACAGCGCGCCCTCGGCCAGCGCGGTGAGGGCGTCGGCGTCGGCGGCGTCGGCGGCGATCCGCTCGATGCCGGGGTGCTCGGGGCCGGTGCCGCGCCGGGTGACCAGCCGGACCTGTTCGCCGGAGCCGGCGAGGAGCAGGGCGGTGGCGGTGCCGGTCGGGCCGGCGCCGGTGACGACGTGGAAGGACATGGGAGGCTCCTGGGCTGCCGTTGGGGTGGGTGGCGCCCGAGCGTCGGCGCCGTGATCAACTCTCCTTCGGGACCCGGCCGCACGGCAGGGCCCGGGCTGCCAAGGTTCCGGAGGTTCTGGCCATGCCCCCCACCACCCGACCGGCCCCGACCGGGCCTGCGACCGACTCCCGACCGGCCGCCAACCGACCTGCCGACTCCCGACCGGCCGCCAACCGACCTGCCGACTCCCGCCCCGCCGCCAACCGACCGGCCGCCAACAGGCCGACCGGCGTCCATCGGATCGCGGTGGTCGCGGTGCCCCCGGTGACCGCCTTCGACCTCACCATTCCCGACCTCGTCTTCGGCTCCGCCGAACTGGACGGCGACCCGGTGTACCGGGTGCGGATCTGCACCGCCGAACCGGGCCCGGTGACCACCACCGGCAGCCTCCAGGTGGTCGTCCCGCACGGCCTGGAGGAGATCGCCGAGGCCGACACCGTCCTCGTCACCGGGTCCGCCTCCCGCGCCGACGCCGACGAACGGATCCTCACCGCCCTGCGCGCGGCGGCGGACCGGGGCGCGCGGATGGCCTCGATCTGCACCGGTGCCTTCGTACTGGCCCAGGCCGGGCTGCTGGACGGGCACAGCGCCACCACCTACTGGGTGCAGGCGGGCGCCCTGGAGCACCGCTTCCCCAAGGTGCGGGTGCTCCCGCAGGCGCTGTTCGTCGACGACGGCCCGGTGCTCACCTCGGCCGGGCTGACCGCCGGCATCGACCTGTGCCTGCACATGGTGCGGACCGACCACGGCGCGGCGACGGCCAACGCGGTGGCCCGGCTGGCGGCGCTCTCGGAGGTCCGCGAGGGCGGCCGGGCGCAGATCCTGCCGGCCCCGGTCGCCGGCGCGGACGGCAGTTCGCTCGCCGCCACCCGGGCCTGGGCGCTGGCCCGGCTGGCCGAGCCGCTCACCCTGGCCGACCTGGCCGCGCACGCGGGGGTGAGCGTGCGCACCCTCAACCGCCGCTTCCGGGCCGAGACGGGCACCACGCCGCTGCACTGGCTGCTCACCCAACGCCTGGAACAGGCGCGCGAGTTGCTGGAGTCCACCGATCTGGCGGTGGACCGGGTCGCCGCCAGGACCGGCTTCGTCACCGCCGATTCGCTGCGCGGCCACCTGCTACGGCGGATCGGCATGACCCCGCGCGCCTACCGCACGCACTTCGCCCGGTCGGCCGCCGATCCGCGCTCCGGCACAGGTCTTTGACGGCGAGTCAGCCGCCGATGGCCGACATCGGACGGGCGGGCCGGACGAAGTCCGCGCCGCCGATGGCGTGGCCGGGGCCCTTGCGGGCGATGGTGGCCCGCCAGGCGGCCTCCACCCGGTCGTCGTCGGCGCCGTCGCGCAGCAGCGCGCGCAGGTCGGACTCCTCGGTGGCGAACAGGCAGTTGCGCAGCTGCCCGTCGGCGGTGAGCCGCACCCGGTCGCACCCGCCGCAGAACGGACGGGTGACGGAGGCGATCACGCCCACCACCGCGTCCGTCCCGGCGATCCGCCACTCCTCGGCCGGGGCGTTGCCGGACCGGCCGACCGGGTGCAGCTCGAAGCGCTCGCCGAGACGGGCCAGGATCTCGTCCGCGGTGACCATCCGCTCGCGGTCCCAGGCGCCCTGCGCGTCCAGCGGCATCGACTCGATGAAGCGCATCCGGTAGCCGTGCCGGACGGCGAACCCGAGCAGCTCGGCCAGTTCGTCGTCGTTGACCCCGCGCACCGGCACCGCGTTCACCTTCACCGGGGCGAGCCCGGCCGCGTGGGCGGCGGCCAGCCCGGCCAGCACGTCGTCGAGCCGGTCCCGGCGGGTGAGCGCGGCGTACCGCTCGGGGCGCAGGGTGTCCAGGCTGACGTTGACCCGGTGCAGCCCGGCCGCGCGCAGCGCCCCGGCGGTCCTGGCCAGGCCGATGCCGTTGGTGGTCAGCGACACCTCCGCCCCGAGCGCGGCGATCCGCCCGACCAGGGCGGGCAGGCCGCGCCGCAGCAGCGGCTCGCCGCCGGTGAGGCGCACCGCCGTGATGCCGAGCCGGCGGACGGCGATCCGCACCAGGCGGACCACCTCGTCGTCGCTCAGCACCTCGGCCCGGGGCAGCCAGTCCAGCCCCTCGGCGGGCATGCAGTAGGTGCAGCGCAGGTTGCACCGGTCGGTCAGCGACACCCGCAGATCGGTGTGCACCCGCCCGTACCGGTCCACCAGGGGGCGCACCGCCCCGATGTGCTCCCCGACGGCGTGGTCCGGTGCGGCGGCGGCCGCTCCCGGGGCCGCCCCCGGCGCACTGTTCCTCGACGCACTGTTCCTCGACGCGCTGCTCATCCGCCCAGTACAGGGGCCCTGCGGCGGGAGCACCAGCGGCCGAACCGCCGGGGCGCGGCCACTCGCCGCCGCCCCCGCTCGTGCGATCGTCCAACACCCGGCGGCGGGACTGTCGCCCCGGCCGCCGGGCCGGGCAGGCTGGGCACATGGAACAGAGGGACGCGGTCACCGCGCTGGTGCTGGCGGCCGGGGGCGGGCGGCGGTTGGGCGGACGACCGAAGGCGCTGCTGCCGTACCGGGGGCGGCCGCTGGTGGAGCACGCCGCGGCGGCGGCCCGGGCGGGCGGCTGCCGGGAGGTGACGGTGGTGCTGGGCGCGGACCGGGACCGGGTGCGTTCCACGGCCCATCTGCCGGACTGCCGGCTGGTGGCCAACCCGGACTGGGCGAGCGGCATGGGCTCCTCGCTGCGGGCCGGTCTGGCCGCGCTGCCCGCAGGGTCCTCGGCGGTGCTGGTGATGCTGGTGGACACCCCGGGGGTGGGCCCGGCCGCGGTGGCCCGGCTGCTGGCCGCGCACCGGGCCGGGGCCGGTCTGGCCGCGGCGACGTACGGGGGGCGGCGCGGGCACCCGGTGCTGATCGGGGCCGGGTACCTCGCCGAGGCGGCGGCGGGCGCGCGGGGGGACGCGGGGGCCCGGGCCCTGCTGGCGGCGCACGCCGACGAGTTGGTCCCGGTCGAGTGCGCCGACGTCGCCTCCGCGGACGACCTGGACACGCCCGCCGACCTCGCCCGCTGGGGCGCGGGGTGACACCCGCCCGGCGCCGGACCGGCACCGGAGCACCAGCAGGGCGCCACCGGAGCCCGGCCGTCCGCCGCCGGCCGGGGCGGGACTCCCGCCCGAGGGGGACCGCCCTCCTCCTCACCGGCGAGGATTCGGGCGCGCACCCCTGATTCGTCCCTGAGGATTGCCGCATTCCGCGCCGCGCCTCCCGGGTTTCGGGGAGCATGGGACACGTCACTCCGCCCCCGATTCGAACGGACGGTACCCCGCGATGGCCGGACTGCCCGACGACTTCACCGGACACGACCCGGCCGGGCGCGGCCCGGGGGCGGCGGGTGGCGCCCGGGCGATCCGCTGCCCCGCCTGCCGGCGGGAGCACCTCTACGAGCCGCCCTCGCTGCCCTGCCCGTGCGGCGCCTCGCTCAAGGTGCCGCTGCTGCGCGGCGGGGTGCCGGTGCAGGTGCGGTTCCGGTCGTGGGAGGACTCCTGGCTGAGCATGCGCTGTCCGCACTGCGGCCGCTCCGACCAGTGGCCGCAACCCGAGTTCACCTGCAACTGCGGCGCCACCGTGCGGCTCCCGGTGGACCGGACGACCCGGCTGGGCAGCGGGGCGGCGGCCGGCCCGCTGGGTACCGCCGCCGGGCCGCGGGCCTCCCACCCGCACCCGGCCCGCCCCGCGCACTCCCTGGACGCCCCGCCCGCCGCGGCGCCGCCGGCCCCCGGGTCCGGCGGGCAGGCCGCGCAGTGGCGGCGCCGCGCGCCGTTCCGCCCGCACCCGGTGCGGACCTCGCAGGACGCGGTGTTCACCGCCGCCCGCTACCTGGAGTGGCTGGGCTTCGACGACCTGGAGCTGACGGAGGCCCAGGAGCGCGACGGTGTGACCCTGTTGGGCGGCCGGATGGTCGCGCAGGTGGACACCTGGACCGAGCCGGCCGACGTGAAGTCGGTCGAGTGCCTGTGGCTGCAGACCCTGCACGCGGAGGAGATGGCCGCCGCGATGTTCACTCTTGCGGGCTATTCGCACCAGGCCACGGTGCGCGGCGAGCAGCTGCTGGTGGCCCTGTTCAGCCTGGATCTGGCGGGTGTGCCGCAGCCCGCGAACGGCGCCGCGGAGGCCCTGATGGAGACCGGCTGGACGTCCTGAGGCCTCGTTCGGGCCCCGACCGACCGGCCGCTGATCGTTTAGACGAAAACCCGGCCGCGCGCAACAACCTCCGCTCGTGATCTGGTGCACAAGCTCGCCCCCGTGTTGAATTGCCGCCACAACGCGGGCCTGTGGTGTGTCGTGCCACGGACGGGGAGGGCCCGCGTCCTGCTGGATGGCGCACACAAGGAGGTGGCGTTGTCGGAGCACGGATGGGGCCCGAACGGTCAGGACGCACCGGGGCGCACAGCGCCACCGGAGCCGGGGGACACCGTATGGCGGCTGCGGTCCCGGGCGTGCTGGCGGGAGGCCGCCGACCTGCTGCGGCCGGCCGCAGAACGCGACCCGGCGGCAGCTCTGATCAGGGCCGAACTCCTGATCGAGCAGTGCCTGTTCACCGCCGCCCACTGGAACCAGGCGGAGCAGGCCCTGCGACTGGCCGAGGCCACCGTGACCACCACCGAGCAGCGCGCGGCGGCCGCCTGCGCCCGGGGCTTCCTGGCGTACGTGGCCAGCGTCCTGGGCGCCCGCGACCGTCTCGACGAGGCGCAGGCCGCGCTCGGCCGCACCTCGGCGCTGCTGCCGCCGGACGCACCGGGCCGGCCGCTGCTGGACTTCCGCCGGGGACTGGTGGCGGAGAACCTGCTGCGCGACCCGACGGCGGCCTGGATCGCCTACCGCCGGGCCCACGAGGGCGCGGGGGAGCGCGGCGACGAACTGCTGCGCTCCTCGACCTGGCGGCACCTGGCCGCGCTGGCGCTGGCCGCCGGGGACCACGAGCGGGCCCGGGAGGGCTTCGACGCCTCGTTGCGGCTGCGCGAGCAGTTGGGCTTCACGGTCGGGGTGGCCCCGGCGCTGGCGGCGCTGGCCGAGGTGTCCGAGCCGGAGGAGGCCACCCGGCTGCGGGCGGAGGCGACCCGGCTGGTGCAGGCGCTCGGGGGCGTGCCGGTGTGGCTCGCCCGCCAACTGGGCGCGGGGCGCGCGCCGGGCGCTCCCCCGGACGGACGCATTGGGAGGCAGGCCGGGGGCCCGATCAGCTAAGGTGAGCCTAACCTGGCCGGGTCGAGCAGTGCCCCGGCCAGGTTCGCCTTGCCGTTCCCGGGCTCCGCCAGGCCCCGGCCGGCCGGGTCCGGACGTACGGCGCGACGGCGCCACGGCGCGCCCGCCACACCGGGCGCGCCGGCGGCGGGCGGGCCCCGGCCCGGGCGCGGACCGGGCGGTCCGGCGCGGCCCGGTCGACCCGATGGGGCCCACCATGAGCGCGCACAGCACCTGGCCCACCCCCGTGGCGACGGCCGTCGGACGGACCGGTCCCGGCACCGGACCCGCCGGCCCGGCCACTGCCCGCAGCACCGCCACCCTCACCACCACCCATGGCACCGCCACCACCCACGGCACCGCTGCCGCCGGCCCGACCGCGTACCGGCGGCTCGGCCAGGTGCTCCCCGCCCTCCGGGTGCGCTGCGCCCCGCCCCGCAGCGGCCGGGGCTGGCTCGCGGGGGCCGACCTGGTGGCCCGGCCGGCGGCGCTGCGCGAGCTGATCTCGCACGACGCCCGACAGGGCCTGGCCCGCTACGGGCAGCCGCTGCGCCCCGACGTGGCGGCGGGCATCGGGCTGCACCGGTTCGTCTGGCCGGTCGCGCTGCTGTTCACCCTGCCGTGGTTCCTGGAGCGCCGGGTGCCGCTGCTCGCGCCCGGCGACATCGCGGTCCGCCGCCGCACCGGTGAACTGACGGTCCGCCCGGGCGCCTTCCTCTGCCTGCCGGACGATCCGGCGGCCCCGGGCGCAGCCGCCGTCCCCACCGCCGTCCCGCCCATGCCCCCGCCGGGTGCCCGCACGGTCCCCGACGAGGCGGCCCTGGCCGCCGGGCTCCGCTCGGCGCTGGCGGACTTCCTCACCCCGGTGCTGGACGCCTTCCGCCCCGAGGTGCGGCGCGGTCCGCGCACCCTGTGGGCGATGGCCACCGACGCGGTGGTGGAGGGCCTCTGGTACGCCGGGGGCCTGCTCGGCGAGGAGGAGCGCGCCCGGACGGAGCTCGCCGCCCTGTTCGCGCCCGGCGCGGCCGGGGCGTCCGGGCCGCCGGATCCCCGGACCGCCCGCCCGGCGCCGGAGTGCGCGCCCTTCACGCCGGGCGCCGGCTTCACCGGCCCCGCGTCCGGCGGCACCGAACGCTCCGACCGGTGCCGGGCCAGTTGCTGCCTCGTCTACACCGCCCGGGCCGAGGCAATGTGCGCCGGCTGTCCCCGCGTCACGCGGGGTTGACGGAGGTTGACGACGGTGCGGGGCCCCGCCGGGCCACAACCCCCGGAAATGCGGGAATTCCCCATCGATATCTATATGACAATGCGACTTATCCCTCGCCAGAAATCCCTCTCGTCAGCGCATTGACAGCGAATCAGCCATTCTCCGGCCGAGCATCCGTCATGATGGTCCCCGCCATCACGACGCAGGAATTGCGACGCAGGAAAGCGAGGCTGGTCCAGGCGATGAAATTGTCCGACATACCGCTCGGTTGGGCCGTCACCGGCGTTGCCGCGCTGCTGGTCAGCGCGCTCCTGGTGGCCCTGGCCCGGAGCCGGGGATCCGGCGGCGGGACCGCCGCCGATTCCTGGGAGCGATCCGAGGAACGGCGCCGCCGCAAGGAGTCCCTGTACGGCGGGGCCTCGTACACCCTGCTGTTCTGCTGCGCGGCCGTCGCGGCCGCACTCTCCTTCCACGGTCTGGTCGGGTTCGGGGTGCAGAACCTCAACCTGTCCGGCGGCTGGGAGTACCTGGTGCCGTTCGGCCTGGACGGGGCGGCGATGTTCTGCTCCGTGCTCGCCGTGCGCGAGGCCAGCCACGGCGACGCCGCACTCGGCTCCCGGCTGCTGGTCTGGCTGTTCGCCGGCGCCTCGGCCTGGTTCAACTGGGTGCACGCCCCGCGCGGTTTCGGCCACGCCGGCGCGCCGCAGTTCTTCGCGGGGATGTCGCTCTCGGCCGCCGTGCTGTTCGACCGGGCCCTCAAGCAGACCCGCCGGGCCGCGCTGCGCGAACAGGGCCTGGTCCCCCGTCCGCTGCCGCAGATCCGGATCGTCCGCTGGCTGCGCGCCCCCCGCGAGACCTACGCGGCCTGGTCGCTGATGCTGCTGGAGGGCGTGCGGAGCCTGGAGGAGGCGGTCGACGAGGTCCGCGAGGACAAGCGCGAGAACGCCAGGGAGAAGGAGCGCCGCAAACTCGCGGGGCGCCGCGAGCGGGCCGAGATCAGGGCCATCAACCGCACCCACAGCGTCTGGCGCCCGCGCGGCGGCGGGTCCGGGTCGTCCTCCCGGCAGCTGGAGCCCGGCCCGGAGTCCGCCATAGCGGGCGGCCCGGGCGGCCCCGGCAGCGCCGACCGGCCCGCGGTCGAGGCGTCGGGACGGGCCGAGGCCGTGGAGGGAGCGGTGGCACAGGCGGGCCTGCCGGCCCGTCCCGAACGGCGCACCGTCGACCTCACGCCCGACGACGACACCGTGGCACTGCCCCGGCTGGACTCGCTGGAGCGCAAGCTGAAGGACCTCGAGCAGCAGTTCGGCTGAGGCCGAGGCCCGCACCGAGGCCGACAGTGAGGCCGACACCGAAGCCGACACCGAGGCCGCCGCAGGGCCCCCGGGCAGTACTCCCCGGGGGCCGCGCTCCCCGACGTCGCACCCCGGACGTCGCACCCCGGGCGTCGCACCCCGGGCGTCGCACCCCGGGCGTCACTCCCCCGACGTCACTCGGCCGGCGTCACCGTGAGCTCGAACCACATCCGCTTGCCCGACCCCCGGGGCTCCACGCCCCAGCCGTCGGCCAGCGCCTCGACCAGCATCAGCCCGCGCCCGGAGGAAGCCTGCTCCCCCGGCGTGCGGCGGGTCGGCCAGAGGTCCGACTCGTCCTCCACCTCGACCCGCAGCCGGGCCCGGCCGCCGTCCGCGGCCGGCTCCCGGTAGAGCCGGGCGGTGAACATCGCGTCCCGGTCGGTGTGCCGGATCGCGTTGGTGACCAGCTCGGAGGAGAGCAGCTCGGCGGTGTCGATCAGGTCGGCGACCCCCCAGCGGCGCAGCGCGTCCCGCAGCTCCGCCCGGACCTCCGCGATCCGGGCCAGGTCGGCCTGCCCGATCCGGCGGCGCAGCTGCTGGGCGGCCAGGCCGCCCTCGGGGCCGTCCCAGCGCAACAGCAGCAGCGCTATGTCGTCCTCGCGCTCGCTGGAGTCGGCGGCCTGCGAGGCGATCCGGTCGGCCAGCTCCTCCAGCGGGTCGCGGCCGGTCCGGGTGGCGTCCGCGAGCGGCTCGGCGAGCACCGAGGTCAGCCGCGCGATGCCCTCGTCGAGGTCCATGTCGCGCGCCTCGACCAGGCCGTCGGTACAGAGCAGCACCGTCTCGCCCGGGTCCAGGCTGAACCGGGTGACCCGGTACTCCTCGTCGGGGGCGATGCCGAGCGGGAGCCCGCCGGCCACCGGGACGCTGCTCGCGGTGCCGTCGGCGCGCCGCACCACCGGGTCGAGGTGGCCGGCCCGGACCGCGTACACGACGCCGTAGTCGACGTTCACCTCGGCATAGGTGCAGGTGGCGAAGTGGTCGGTGTCCAGGTCGGCGAGGAAGCGGGAGGCCCGGGCCATCACGGCGGCGGGCGGGTGGCCCTCGGCGGCGTAGGCGCGCAGGGCGATCCGCAGCTGGCCCATGATCCCGGCGGCGTGCACGTCGTGGCCCTGGACGTCGCCGATCACCAGGCCGACGTGCCCGCCGGGCAGCGGCACCACGTCGTACCAGTCGCCGCCGATCTGGAGCCCGGAGCCGGCCGCGAGGTAGCGGACGGCGGTGGTGACCCCGGGTACGGAGGGCACGGTGCGCGGCAGCATGACCCGCTGCAGGCCGGCCGCCAGCTCGTGCTCGGCGTCGTGCAGCCGGGCCCTGGCCAGGGACTGGGCGACCAGGCCGCCGAGGGTGGAGAGCAGGGTGCGCTCGTCGGCGTCCAGCTGGCGGTCGTCGTCGAAGCTGACCACGCAGACGCCGATCGCCCGGCCGCTGGCGACCAGCGGCAGGAACGCCCAGGAGCTGCGGCTGGTGCGGCGGGCCTGCTCCCAGACGTCCGGGTAGCGCTCGCGGTACTCCTCGCGGCTGGCGCAGAACACCGGGGCGCGGCCCCGCAGCGCCTCGGCGGCGGGGTGGCTCGGCGGCAGCACCGAGCGGTCGTAGCCGGCCAGCTCCTCGGGCCGGTAGCCGGAGGCGCCGATGATCTGCACCCGGCCGGCCTCGAAGGAGGCCAGGACGAGGCCGTCCGGCGGCAGGCCGGGCAGCGGCAGCTCGGTGAAGACCCGGGCCACGTCGCGCACGGTGACCGCCTCCGAGAGCGCCCGGGCGGCCTCCTTGATGAAGCGGGAGCGCTCCTCGCGCAGCAGGGCGAGCCGGTCGGCGCGGTCGCGCTTGTGCAGCTCGACGGTGGCGTCCCAGACGAAGCCGACCATCCGGGAGGCCCGGCCGAAGGCGTCGGCGAGCACCCGGCCGCGGAAGCGGACGGCGCGCGTGGTGCCGTGCGGGCCGACCGTCCGGTAGTAGGCGCCGCACTGGCCGAGCTCGGCGACCGCGCGCTCGACCCGGCGGCGCACCACCGGGGCGTCCTCGGGGTGCAGCAGGGCCAGGAAGGAGGCGGAGCTGCGGTCGAAGCGGCCCTTCTCGGCGGAGTCCAGGCCGACGATGGTGCAGGCCCGCTGGTCACCCTCGAGGATGTCGCGGCGGATGTCCCAGTCGAAGGAGCCGATGCCGTTGGCCGCCATCGCCGGCTCCAGCCAGTCCGGCGTGGAGTCGCCCGGGGAGATCGGCAGGCCGCCGGAGAGCATCGGCGCGAGCCGGCCGGCGGCGAGGCCGGGGGCGGTGCGCAGCGCGTGCCGCCGGGCCGCCTGTGCGGGGGGCCTGGCCCGTCCGGAGCCGGTCGTGGGCGGACCGGACGGGAGGGCCGGCCCCGGTGACTCGGGCTCTGTGGGCATGCTGCTCCTGCCGCTGCCGTGGCGGACCGCGCCGACCGTCCGGACGGGCCGCGTGGCGGTGTGATGGGTGGTGCTCGACGGTCGCGCGCCGACGGGCGGTCATCGGTCGAGACGGTAGGAGTTTCCCGCCGCTTCTCGCTCGTGGGCACACATTCCCACCATCCTGGCCAATGTTCGGCCGAGCGGCAATGGCAACGGGCCGGAAATCTTGCCGCTCACCTTCACTTACGGGCATCGTTCGGTCGCGAACAGTGCTCGTGCGACAAACGGTGGGCCCGGAAGTCAGAGTTCGGCGGTGGCGAGTTCGAACCAGGTGACCTTGCCGTCGCCGCGCAGTTGCACGCCCCAGGAGTCGGCGAGTGCCTCGACCAGCATCAGCCCCCGGCCGGAGGTGGCGTACTCCGCTTCCGGGTCGCGCCGGCGGCCGGGGAGTCCGGCCTCGCCGTCCTGGACCTCGATCCGCAGCCGCTGGTCGCCGGTGAGCACCGCGTCGAAGACCGCGCCCCGGCCGGTGTGCTGCAGCGCGTTGGTGACCAGCTCGGAGGTGAGCAGCTCGGCCGTGTCGGCCAGCTCGGGCACGCCCCAGTGGCCGAGCGCGGCGCGCAGCCGGTGGCGGACCGCGCCGACGGCGACCAGGTCGGCGGCCTCCAGTGCCAGGTGGAGCCGGCGGTTCAGCGCGCACCCCGGTGCCGGTACGCCCGGCCGGGCGACGCCCGCCGCGCCCACGGCGCCCGATGTGGCCGCCGGAGCGCCCTGGCCGGTTCCGGTGATCCGGAAGGCGCCCCCCGAACTCGTCCGCTGCCGCGGGAATCGCGACTGACCGTCCATCACCCCTGCCCCCACCCTCGCTCCGGGCCTCCGATCCGGGCCCCCGCCGGTCGGTCGACCCCTTTGGTACTGACCAATCATCGTCATGCCCACCTTTCGGCATTTGGAACAGTGCGCGGGCGATCACCTGGGGTGAAAGGGGCACGAGGCGGTTCGCGTGATCCAGCCGCCCCCGCCGGACAGGTTTGCGAAGCGTACGGGCGGCTTCCGGACCCCGGACGGGTTCCGGGGGCCGGTGCGAGCCCCGTCGCGGGCGGGTTCCTGGGGCCGGAGCGAGCCCCGCCCCGGGGCGACCGGACGCGTCCCGTGTGCCGAACGGCGCGCGAGCGGCAAGGCTGGACAGGGCGGACGGCTCCGGGTTCAATGGCCGGAGGTGTTTGAACGCCGTTCTAAAAGCCCTCACCCTCTCCTGGCGACCGCGAGCGAGGAACCGTGCGACTGACCCCCACCGAGCGGGACCGGCTGCTGATCTTCACAGCAGCCGAGCTGGCCCGCGCCCGCCGCGCCCGAGGCGTGCGGCTCAACATCCCCGAGGCGACCGCGCTCATCGCCGACGCCGTCTGCGAGGCCGCCCGCGACGGCCGGCGCCTCGCCGAGGCCGTCGAGGCCGGCCGCTCCGTGCTCACCGCCGCCGACGTGCTGCCCGGTGTGCCCGACGTGGTCACCGTGGTCCAGGTCGAGGCGGTCTTCGACGACGGCACCCGCCTGGCCGTGGTCGACGACCCGTTCCGCGGCGCCGGCTCGCTCGGCGAGGACGCACCCGGCGGCGCCCTGCCCGGCGACGGCGCCGGCTACGACCCGGTCGAGGAGACCGTCGTCCTCCCCGTCCACAACACCTCCGGCGTCCCGATCTCCGTCACCTCGCACTTCCACTTCTTCGAGGCCAACCCCCGACTGGCCTTCGACCGCGCCGCCGCCTACGGCACCCACCTCGCGGTCCCGGCCGGCTCCTCGGTGCGCTTCGACCCGGGCAGCACCGTCGAGGTCGGCCTGGTCCCGATCGGCGGCGCACGGGTCGCGATCGGCTTCGCCGGCCTGGTCGACGGCCCGCTCGACGCCCCCGGCGCCAAGGAGTCCGCCCTCGCCAAGGCACGCGCCACCGGCTACCTCACCGGCTTCGACGACGCGGAGGTGGAGTCATGACGTCCATCACCCCGCACGACTACATCTCCGTCCACGGCCCGCGCGCCGGGGACCGGATCCGGCTCGGCGACTCCGGTCTTGTCGTCCGGGTCGAGTCGGACTCCCAGCGGCCGGGCGACGAGTTCCTGGCCGGATTCGGCAAGACCGCCCGCGACGGCCTGCACCTCAAGCCCGCCGCCGTCCGCGACACCTGTGACGTGGTGATCAGCAATGTGCTGGTGATCGACGCCGTCCAGGGCGTCCGCAAGACCTCGATCGGCCTCGTCGGCGGCCGGATCGCCTCGATCGGCCGGGCCGGGAACCCCGACACCCTGGACGGCGTGGACGTGGTGGTCGGCACCGGCACCACGATCGTGTCCGGCGAGGGCCTGATCGCCACCGCCGGTGCCGTCGACACCCATGTCCACCTGCTCTCGCCGCGGATCATGGAGGCCTCGCTCGCCTCCGGCGTCACCACGATCATCGGCCAGGAGTTCGGCCCGGTCTGGGGCGTCGGCGTCAACTCGCCCTGGGCGCTGCGGCACGCCTTCAACGCCTTCGACGCCTGGCCGGTCAACATCGGCTTCCTCGGCCGCGGCTCCTCCTCCGACGAGGCCCCGCTGGTCGAGGCCCTCGTCGAGGGCGGCGCGTCCGGCTTCAAGGTGCACGAGGACATGGGCGCGCACACCCGCGCCCTGGACACCGCGCTGCGGGTGGCCGAGGAGTACGACGTCCAGGTCGCCCTGCACACCGACGGCCTCAACGAGTGCCTGTCCGTCGAGGACACCCTCAGGGTGCTGGACGGCCGGACCATCCACGCCTTCCACATCGAGGGCTGCGGCGGCGGCCATGTGCCCAATGTGCTGAAGATGGCGGGCGTGCCGAACGTCATCGGCTCCTCCACCAACCCCACCCTGCCCTTCGGCCGGGACGCCCTGGGCGAGCACTTCGGCATGATCGTCTCCGCCCACGACCTCAAGACCGACCTGCCCGGCGACGCCGCGATGGCCCGCGACCGGATCCGCGCCGGCACCATGGGCGCCGAGGACGTGCTGCACGACCTGGGCGTCATCGGCATCACCTCCTCCGACGCCCAGGGCATGGGCCGGGCCGGCGAGACCGTGCGCCGCACCTTCGCCCTGGCCGGGAAGATGAAGGCCGAACTCGGCCCGATGGAGGGCGACGGACCCGACGACGACAACCAGCGGGTGCTGCGCTACATCGCCAAGCTGACCATCAACCCGGCCGTCGCCCACGGCCTCGCGCACGAGGTCGGCTCGATCGAGACCGGCAAGCTCGCCGACATCGTGCTGTGGCGCCCCGACCACTTCGGCGCCAAGCCGCAGCTGGTCCTCAAGGCCGGCTTCCCCGCCTACGGCGTGGTCGGCGACCCCAACGCCTCCACCGACCGCTGCGAACCCCTCGTCCTGGGACCGCAGTTCGGCGCCCACGGCGCCACCGCCGCCGACCTCTCGGTCGCCTTCGTGGCCCGGGCGGCCGCCGACGGCGCCTACCTCGACCGCGCCGCCGACGGCCTGCCCACCCGGCGCCGCCGGGTCGGCGTCCGCAACACCCGCGGCATCGGCCCGCGCGACATGGTGCGCAACGCCCGCACCGGGCAGGTCGAGGTCACGGAGACCGGCCTGGTCTCGCTCGACGGCGACCCGCTGCGCTCCGAACCGGCCGAGAGCGTCTCGCTCAGCCGCCTCTACTTCCTCTGACCCGCACCTCCTCCGACCGCACTTTCCACGCCCTCACCCACCCGTTCCACCGAAGGACCTCGCGATGACCACCCCCGCCCCCGCCTCGCTCGGCTACCGGATGCCCGCCGAGTGGCATCCGCACGACCGGACCTGGATGGCCTTCCCCACCACCAACCCGACCTTCGACACCCCGGAGAACCTGCACACCGGCCGCGAGGCCTGGGCCGCGGTCGCCAACACGATCGTCCGGTACGAGCCGGTCACCCTGGTGGTCAACACCGGTGAGACCGAGGAGGCCCGCAAGTACGTCTCCGAGCAGGTCGAGATCGTCGAGCGCCCGCTGGACGACGCCTGGATGCGCGACATCGGCCCGTCCTTCCTGATCGACGGCAAGGGCGGCCTGGCCGCCACCGACTGGATCTTCAACGGCTGGGGCGCCCAGGGCTGGGCCCGCTGGGACAAGGACCAGCACATCGCCGAGCACATCACCGGGCTGACCGGCGTCCGCCGCTTCGCCTCCCGGCTGATCAACGAGGGCGGCGGCATCCACGTCGACGGCGAGGGCACCGTGCTCGTCACCGACACCGTCCAGCTCGGCGAGGGCCGGAACTCCGACTGGACCCGCGAGGAGGTCGAGGCCGAGCTGCACGCCTTCCTCGGCACCACCAAGGCGATCTGGCTGCCGCGCGGACTCACCCGCGACTACGACGAGTTCGGCACCCGCGGCCACATCGACATCGTCGCCTCCTTCGTCCGCCCCGGCGTCGTCGTCGCCCACGTCCAGCCGGACCCGGCCCACCCCGACCACGCGGTGTGCCAGGAACTGGTGGCGATCCTCCGGGCCTCCACCGACGCCCAGGGCCGCCCGCTGGAGGTCCTCGAACTCCCCGCCCCCACCGTCCTGCTGGACGAGGACGGCGAGCCGGTCGACTACTCCTACATCAACCACTACGTCGCCAACGGCGCCGTGGTGCTGTGCGCCTTCGACGACCCGCGCGACCAGGAGGCCGCCGCGATCCTCGCCGAGGCCTACCCCGGCCGCACGGTCGAACTGGTCGACGCCCGCGAGATCTTCGCCAACGGCGGCGGCATCCACTGCATCACTCAGCAGCAGCCGAAGGCCTGATCCGGCCGGGCGCCGGGGCGCTACCGGTGGTACCTCCCCAGGTCGTCGGTGGTGAGTCCGTGGGTGCTGTGCATCGCGATCGAGCTGCAGGAGGAGCGGAGGGCCCGTAGCTGGGCCAGCCGCTCCTGCTCGGCCAGCAGCCCGTCGAGGTTCTCGGTCGGGCCGCTGCGGCGCCGGTGCAGGAACACCGCCAGACCGGCCACCAGGGCGGCGAAGCCGGCGAACAGGAGGATCAGTGCGACCATCGGGCCACCTCCTCGGATCGGGAACGTCCCGATCGGTACGTACCCAAAGGAGTGGGAGGTCGAACCGGCCGACCTCCCGCTCCGTGGCCCGCCGGACACGGTCGGTATCGTGAAACCCCTACCGAACCCCGGAGGAACAGCACCGATGGCCGACGCCCGCCCGCGCCGACCGGCCCGCCCGCGCGAGGAGGTCTTCGCCACCGCCCGCGCCGCGATCGCCGAGCACGGGCTCGCCAAACTCACCATGGCCGGCCTCGGCAAGCAGCTCCGGATGAGTGCCGGCCACCTGCTCTACTACTTCGGCAGCAAGGACCAGCTGCTGCTGGAGACCCTCCGCTGGAGCGAGGAGCAGCTCGGCGCCCGCCGACGGGAGATGCTCGCCGACGGCGCCCGCGACGTCCGGGGGCGGCTGGACGAGTACACCGCGCTGTACCTGCCGGAGGGCCCCGGGGACCCGCGCTGGATCCTCTGGGTCGAGGTGTGGGGCCGGTCCCCCGCCAGCGAGGAGCTGCGGCAGGGGCAGCTGGAGATCGAGGGCCCCTGGCAGGCCGACCTGGTCGCCCTGATCGAGGAGGGCACCGCCGCCGCCCGCTTCGCCCCCGGGGACGCCACCGAGCGCGCGATCCAGATCCGCGCCCTGCTCGACGGCCTCGCCGTCCCGCTCGCCCTGGGCCTGCCCGGCGCCGACCGCTCCCGCGCCCACCGCCTCGCCGGCACCGCCTGCGCCTCCCTGCTCGGCCCCGCCGCGGCCTGACCCCTCCGGCCCGCCCCCCGCGGAGGGATCACTCGGTCCAGATCGCGGCGGCGGTCCGGTCGTCGGTGTAGCCCTTGGCGCGGACCTGGACCTGGCGGAGGAAGTCCACGGTGCCCGGCGGGTGCGGGTGCGCCCAGTGCGAGGCCAGGAAGTGCGCGACGGCGGGCTCGTCCGCGACCGGACGGGCCAGCCCCGGGGTGCAGAGCAGCAGAATGTCCCCCGGGGTCGCCGGGACCATCCGGAAGCGGAACGGGCGCGGGCCCGGCACCGGGGACTCCGGCACCGGCGGCTGGCCGTCGGGGTGGTGCAGCAGCCGGGCCGCGTAGGCGTCGATCCAGTGGCCGGAGCGCAGCAGGTACAGCCCGCCCGGGCCGACCCCGAACGCCGCCCGGTACCCGGCCTCCGGGTCCAGCGAGGCCAGCAGGCAGTGCAGCGAGGCGGGGGACGGCTCGTCCTCCCCGTCCGCCGCCCGGTCCGCCGCGCCGTCCGCCGCACCGACCGGGGCCAGTGCGCGGAGCGGAGCGACGGCGCTGAGCGCGAGCCGCTGGAGGCCGTAGCGGAGGCGGTCGCGGGCGCCGTCGCGGAGGTCCGCGGCGAGGCCCTCGCGGCTGCGGCCGACCGCGCCCGCGAGCTGGCGGCAGGCCTCGGCGCTCGCGGTGGCGACCAGTTCGGCGGCCGGGCCGGAGTGGTCGAACCCGCCGAGCACCGCGAGCAGCAGCCCGTCCGCGCCCTCGCCGAACCGGGTGACCAGCAGCGAGTCCCGCCGGGGCTCGCCCCGGTAGCGGGCGGAGTCGCCGCGCACGGAGGCCGCCCGCAGGGTGGTGGCGGCGTACTGGGCCCCCTCCAGCACGGTGTCGGCGACGATGCCGCCCAGCGCACCGGGGTCGGCCTCGGGGACGGCGGTCGGCTCGGGGCCGTACGTGGGCGGGCGTTCGCCGACGTGCGGCACGGGCGGCGCGGAACCGGCCCGTCCGGGGCGGGGGTCCGGCCGCGGGGCGGGCGGCTCGGGTGCGGACTCGGGT
The DNA here is from genome assembly GCF_001279805.1 of Streptomyces sp. XY431. Classification (NCBI taxonomy): domain Bacteria; kingdom Bacillati; phylum Actinomycetota; class Actinomycetes; order Kitasatosporales; family Streptomycetaceae; genus Streptomyces; species Streptomyces sp. XY431. The sequence continues at coordinate 102,591 of NZ_LGDO01000116.1, read as the reverse complement.
GCGGGTGCGGACTCGGGTGCGGGTGCGGACTCGGGTGCGGGTGCGGACTCGGGTGCGGGTTCAGAGGCTTCGGGCTCGGGCTGGGGCTCGGGCGCAGCAACCGCTTCGGCCGCCGGCTCCGGCTCCGGCTCCGGAACTTGCTCCGCCTCCGAGGCGGTCACGGAATCGGGCTCGGCCCGGGGCTCGGGCACCCGGGGAGCCGGTTCGGCGGCCGCGTCCACGGCCTCCGGCAGCTCGGCCGAGGCCGCCGACCCCGCGTCCGCCCAGGCGGGAGCGGGAAAGCGGCGGGTGTCGTCGGCGCCCGGAGCCTCGTCCGCCGGGCGCTGCGGAGCGATCACGCCGACGGCGGTGTCGAACCAGTCGTCGATGCTGTCCCGTTCCAGCACCTCCTGGTCGGCCCGCACCGCCTCGGGCTCCCCGGGCTCCCCGGACTCCCCGGGCTCCGCAGGCCCTGCGGGCCCCCCGTCCGCGCCCCGCTGCTGCCCGATGAGTCCCGCCGCCGTCTCGAACCAGTCGTCGACACTGCCCTCCCCCGGTCCGGCGTCCGGGGTGTCGGGGAGGGTGCCGGCCGGGCCCGCGTAGACCGTGTCCCACCAGCCGTCGCCCGGCCGGAGCTGCTGCTGCGCGGGTGCACCCTGTTCGGTCATCTGGCGGCTCCTGATCGCTGCTGCTCGTTGCTCGTTGCTCGCTGCTTCGTGCGCCGCCCCCGGGCGGGCCGGGCTCGACGTCATTGTCCCCAAGTGCAACGACGCTGTCCGGGTTTCGGCGACAACCACGCACACATCGGCCGATACCGATCACCGGGTTCGACGCCCGTTTCGCTTCCGTTCCTCCCGCAGTCGCCCGAACCGCCCGGACCAGGGTGTTTCCGGGGTATTCAGGCGGCTCCGCGCCCGAAAATGAGAACCGGGGAGGGGGCTCGCTTCACTCGTTCGGCTGATTAAATGTGCGCATGACCGCGTCGGCCCCCAGCACACCCCGGCCGGGGAGGGCCGCTCTCGCGGTCCGCCCGGTGGGCGTGCTGTGGATCCTGCTGCTGGTCGGGCTGCTGACGGCGCTCCCGTGCGCGGCACACGCCAAGGCGGCCACGGCCGAACGGTCCGGCTTCCCGGTGACCGTCCCGGCCGACCCCCCGGTGGGCCCGCCGACCGGACTCGTCGCCGTTCCCCGGGCCGACGCACCCCCGCACCTCCTCGGCACCGCCGCCACCGGTCCGGCCACCGCGCCGCAGACCCTCGGCGACCGCCTCCGCGCGGAGAGCCACCGGCACTGGACCTGGTGCTCGGTCGACGGCGACCCGCCGCACCGCAACAACGGCTGCTCCAGCCACCCGTACTGCGCCCAGGACGCCCAGCTCCCCAACCCGCCGCCGCACCAGCAACCCGCCGCGGCACCCCGGCCGGAGACCGCCGAGGTGCTGCCCCGGGTGGTGCCCGCCGGACTGCTGGTCGGGCCGCACCCCGTGCCCGACCTGCACAAACTCCAAGTGCACCGGTCCTGAGCGGAACCCGCCGCCGGCCCCGACCCTCCCCCGCCGCCCAACACGCGCCGGGCGGGCGGGACCGACGGATCCGCCCCCTCCCACCACCTCTTCAGACCGCCGTGCCCGATGCGCGGTGGGGACAAGGACACTTCATGGGTTCCGCCTCCAAGCAGTCGAACAAGGCTCAGGGCAACAAGCCGAGCGCCAAGCAGACGAGCACCGACCGCCGCGCCCGGATCGCCGAGCTGCGCGCCGCCGAGCAGCGCCGCGACCGCCGCAACAAGATCCTCGCGAGCTCGGTCGCCGGTGTCCTGGTGATCGCCGCGATAGCCACCGGCACCTGGATCGTGGTCGACGCCAACAAGGACAAGAAGGACAAGGCCGCCGCTGCCGCCGCCCCGATCGACGGCGTCCAGACCTTCGGCGACCTGAGCCGCAACCACGTCAAGGAGAAGGTCACCTACCCGCAGACCCCGCCGGTCGGCGGTGACCACAACGCGGTCTGGCTGGACTGCATGGGCACCGTCTACGACCAGCCGGTCGAGAACGAGCGGGCCGTCCACTCGCTGGAGCACGGCGCGGTCTGGGTGACCTACAACAGCAAGGCCACCCCCGACGACATCAAGGCCCTCTCCGACAAGGTGAAGGCCACCCCGTACTCGCTGATGAGCCCGTACCCGGACGAGAAGGGCACCATCACCCTGAACGCCTGGTCGACCCAGCTGGTCGTGGACAGCGCCAGTGACCCCCGGGTGAGCCAGTTCTTCACCAAGTACGTCCAGGGCAAGCAGACCCAGGAGCCGGGCGCCTCCTGCTCGATGGGGCAGATGTGACCGCCGCCGAAGCGGGCGAGCACGAGGACGCCGTCCCGGAGGACGCCCCGGCGCCCTCGCGGCGACGGGTCTGGTGGCCGGCCGCGCTGGCCGCCGCGCTCGCCCTCGCGCTCGGGGTACCGGCCCTGGTGGCGGGCGGGACCTCGGCCTCCGGCACCTCCTCCTCGCTCAGCGTGCCGGCGGACGACTCCCCGGAGGCCGGGTTCGCCCGCGACATGGCGACCCACCACCAGCAGGCGGTGGACCTGTCGTTCATCGTCCGGGACCGGACCACGGACGAGCCCACCCGCACGCTGGCCTTCGACATCATCAACACCCAGGCCAACCAGCGCGGCATGATGATGGGCTGGCTCGACCAGTGGGGGCTCACCCAGCACTCCCCGGCCAAGCCGATGGCCTGGATGGCGATGGGCGGGCACGGGCACGGCGCCGACTACCAGGCGCACGACGGTTCGCTGATGCCCGGCATGGCCACCACCACCCAGCTCGCCAAGCTCCGCTCGCTGAGCGGGCGGGAGGCCGAGGTGTTCTACCTGCAGCTGATGCTGGAGCACCACAAGGGCGGGGTGGAGATGGCCCAGGGCTATGTCGACATGGCGCACAACGAGTCGGAGAAGCGGCTCGCGCAGTCGATGGTGATCGGCCAGACCTCGGAGATCGGCCTGATCACCGACATGCTCAAGGATCGCGGCGCCGCCCCGGGCGTGCCCGCCTCCTGAGCCGCCCCGGCGGTAGGGCACGACCGAACGACCCGCACCACGGCACAGCACGGCCGGGGCGGTGGACGGAACTCCCGTCCACCGCCCCGGCCGTTGCCGTGTCCGTACCCGCGCCCCCGGACCGCCGCTCAGCGCCGCCGCACCGGCCGGGCGAGCGCGACGGCGAGGCCCGCGACGACGGCGAGCACCAGCAGGACCGCCCGACCGCCCACCGCCGGACCGGCCAGGTGGACGCCGAGCACCGGCAGCGCGGTGCCGAGCGCCGTGCCGAGACTGCGGGCCATGTTGACCATGCCGCCGCCGACCGCCGAGCACTCCGCCGGGATCGCCCGCATCACCAGCGCGTTGTTCGCCGGCAGCAGCAGGCCGAGACCGCTGCCGACCACCAGCAACGGGCCCGCCAGCAGCACCGCGGGCACGCCCAGGGCGGGCAGCAGCGCGCAGCCGAGCAGTCCGGCCCCGGCGAGGGCCGCACCGCAGCGGCAGCGGGCGACGTCGGACCAGCCGCGCGGCAGCAGCCCGCCGCCGACCGTCGCGGCCACCGCGAACGCAGCCGGGAGCACGGTGATCACCAGGCCGGAGCGCGCGGTCGGGAGTCCCGCCTCGGCGAGCAGCACCGGGCCGAGGACCAGCGGGCAGAACAGCAGCAGGTAGCCGATCAGCGCGACCGCGAGGCCGGGGCGGACGCCGGGGGTGTTGACCAGGCCGGGAGCGAGGATCGGCCGGGTGGCCCGGCGCTCCTGGCGGACCAGGGCGAGCGCGCACAGGACGGCGGCGGCCAGCAGGGCGACGACCGCCCAGGCGGGCAGCGGCAGACCGGAGGCGGCGGAGAGGGCGAGCAGCAGCGCGGTGGTGGAGCCGCCGAGCAGCAGCAGGCCGGCCAGGTCGAAGCGCCCGCCGTCCGGCTCGGGGCCGACGACGGGACCGACGACAGGACCGGCGGCGGGACCGGCGGCGGGACCGGCGGCGACGCGCGTGCGCGGAAGCGCCGGTGCCGCCTCGCCCCGGGTGCGGGGCAGCAGGAACCACCCGGCCACGATGCCCACCACGGCGACCGGCACATTGATCCAGAACACCCAGCGCCAGGAGGCGTGCGCCACCAGCAGCCCGCCGAGGCTGGGGCCCAGCGCCAGGCCGAGGCCCTGCGCGGCGGCCTGCACCCCGAGCGCCCGGCGCATCGCGTGCCCGGGGACGCCGCGTGCGACCAGGGCGACACTGTTGGCCTGCATCATCGCGCCGCCGACGGCCTGGACCGCGCGGCAGGCGACCAGGGTGCCGAGGCCGCCGGCGAACCCGGCCCCCAGCGAGGCCAGGCCGAAGACGGCGAACCCGCCCAGGTACACGGTCTTGCGGCCGACCAGGTCGGACAGCCGGCCGATCGGCGCGAGCAGCGCGACCAGGACCAGCAGATAGGCGAGGGCGACCCATTCGACGGCCGCGAACCCGGCATCGAACCGGCGCTGGAGCGCCGGGTAGACGAGCGCGGTGACGCTGGCCGTCAGCTGGCCGAGGAACGCCCCCAGGCAGACGGTCCCGACGGCGAGCCAGTGGGCGTACCGGTGGTCGGCTATGCCGCGCGGTCGGGGGCGCTCGGCGAGCAGCCGGGCGGTGAGCGTTGACGCGGCGTTCATACTGAGAAATATATCGGATGCAGACATGTTCGTTCGACGATCTGTTCTGGGTGCGACCGGTCCGTTACCGGGCGGGACCGGTCGCCCCCGACCGGTCCTAGGCCGTCAAAAGGCACCGGTACCAGGCGCTACGCTGTCGGCCATGCCGTCGTCACCATCCGTTCCCGAATCCACCACAGGCCCGCAGGACATCGAGCCGCAGGACACGGAGCCGACGACGATCGAACGCGCCCGCCGGCTCACCGACACGGTCACCCGGCTCCGCCGCGCCCTGCGCAGCAGCATCCGGACCGACTACCCGTGGGAGTCCCTGCCGATGGCGCAGGTCGAGCTCCTCCAGACGCTCGCCGCCGCCCCGCTGCGGGTCGGCGAACTGGCCGCCCGGCAGCGGCTCGCCCCGAACACCGTGAGCGGACTGGTCGGCAAGCTGCTGGAGTCCGGCTTCGTCGACCGCCAGGCCGACCCCGGGGACCGCCGCACCGCCCGGATCGCGCTCACTCCGGCCGGCCGCCGACAGCTCGACGACTGGCAGCGCGCCCACGAGCGCCGGATCGCCGGCGCCCTCGACACCCTCTCCACCGCCGACCGCGACGCCGTGATGCACGCGCTGCCCGCCCTGGAGAACCTCGCCCGCGCCCTCGCCGAGCCCCCGGCCTGAGCAGCCGGCCCCGAGCACCGGGCCTGAGCACCGGGCCTGAGCTGCGAAAACCGCTACCGTCCGGCCGTCGGGGCCACTATCGTCCGGCCATGGACGCCCCCGCGCTGCGACTCGAACCCTGGACCGACGCCGACCTCGCCCTGCTGCGGCTGATCAACACCCCGGAGATGCGCCGGCACGTCGGCGGTCCGGAGAGCGAGGAGCGGATGCTCGTCCGCCACCGCCGCTACCTCGACTTCGTCCCCGCCGGGATCGGCTGCATGTACCGGGTGGTGCTGGAGACCGAGGCCGGGCCCGACGGGGTGTCCCGAGCGGTGGACGTCGGCAGTGTCGGCTACGCCGAGCGCGCGTGGCAGGGCGGCACCGTCTACGAGATGGGCTGGAACGTGCTCGCGCCCTACCGGGGCCGGGGCATCGCCGCCGCCGCGGCGCGGGCCGCCGTCGGGGCCGCCGCCCGCACCGCGCGCCACCGCCATCTGCACGCCTTCCCCTCGGTGGACCACCCCGCCTCCAACGCCGTCTGCCGCAAGGCCGGCTTCACCCTCGTCGGCGAGACCGACTTCGAGTTCCCGCCCGGCCGCTGGATGCGCAGCAACGACTGGCGGGTGGACCTGGGCGCACCCAGGGACGCCTGACCTGCGCCCGACGGGCAGCGGGCAGCGGGCACCGGCACCGGGCACCGGGCACCGGGCACCGGGCACCGGACTCAGAAGAGGCTGGTGCCGCCCTCCAGGTCGAGCAGCCAGCGCTTGCGGTCGACCCCGGCGGCGAAGCCGGTGAGGGCGCCGTTGGCACCGACGACGCGGTGGCAGGGGCGGACGATCAGCAGCGGGTTGGCACCGACCGCGCCACCGACCGCGCGGACGGCGCGCGGGGACTCCCCGGCCAGGTCGGCGAGCTGCCCGTAGGTGACGGTCTCCCCGTACGGGATCCGGTCGAGCGCCGCCCAGACCCGCCTGCGGAAGTCGGTGCCGACCGGGGCGAACGGCAGGTCGAAGGTGGTGCGCCGGCCCGCGAAGTACTCGGTGAGCTGGGTGGCCGGTGCCGCGAGCGCGTCCGGGTCGTGGACCCAGTCGTCGGCCGGCTCGGCGAGCGCGTACTTCTGGCCGGGGGCGGTGACGGTGGCGAGCCCGGCCGGCCCGCCGTCCTCCGGCAGGACGCCGCTCAGCATCAGCCGGCCGAAGGGGCTCTCCATGAAGGTGAAGACGGTGGTGCTCATGCGGGGGTGTTCTCCGTTCGGGTGCTGAGGTCGTCGGCCGGGGCCGCCCAGAGGCGGTGCACGGCATAGGAGCGCCAGGGGGCCCAGGCGCCGGCCGCGAGGGCGGCGGACTTCGGGTCCCCCGGGGCGCCGAGCCGGAGCAGTCCGTGCTTGACGCCGATGTCGCTCGGGAGGAAGACGTCGGGGTCGGCGAGCGCGCGCATCCGCAGGTAGCCGACGGTCCACGGGCCGATGCCGGGCAGGGCGAGCAGCTGGGCGGCCGCCTCCTCCCGGTCGACGCCGCCGTCGAGCCGGACGGCGCCCTCGGCGAGGGCGGCGCACAGGCCGGTGAGCGCGCGGCGCCGGGCGGCCGGCATCGCGAAGTCCTCCGGGTCGGCGGTGGCCAGGGCGGCGGCGGTGGGGAAGAGCAGCCGCAGTCCGCCGCTGGGTTCGGGCAGCTCGGTGCCGTACTTCTCGGCCAGCCGGCCGGCCAGGGTGCGGGCCGCGCCGACGGTGACCTGCTGGCCGAGGACGGCGCGCACGGCCAGTTCGTGCGGGTCGACATGGCCGGGCGAGCGCAGCCCGGGGCGGGCCCGGACCAGCGGACCGAGCAGCGGGTCGGCGCCGAGCTGCTCGTCGACCGCGACCGGGTCGGCGTCCAGGTCGAACAGGACCCGCAGGCGCTGGACGGCGGTCGGCAGGTCGCGCAGGTCGGTGAGGAACAGCCGGCAGTCGAGCCACCCCCGGGTGGCCGGCCGGTCGGTGCCCAGGCCGTCCACCTCGGCGATGCCGGTGCCGTACGGGAGCGCGAGGGTGCGGCGGTAGGTCCGCACGCCGGGGCCCGGGCCGGGCACGACCTCCTCCACGCCGGGGACGGCCCGCAGGGCGAGGAAGTCGATCAGGTGGTCGCTGTCCAGGGCGCCCCGGTAGGCGAGCCGCAGGGCGAGGCCGCCGGCCGGGGTGGCGCCGCGCCGGCCGGCCGCGACCTCGGCGCGCAGCCCGCTCGGGGTGCGGTCGTAGATCTCGCGCACGGTGTCGTTGAACTGCCGGACGGAGGCGAAGCCGGCCGCGAACGCGATCTCGGTGACCGGCAGCCCGGTGGTCTGGAGCAGCAGCCGGGCGGTCTGGGCGCGGCGGGCGCGGGCCAGCGCGATCGGTCCGGCGCCGAGTTCGGCGGTGAGCTGGCGCTGGAGCTGGCGGGAGCTGTAGCCGAGGCGGTCGGCCAGTCCGGCCACGCCCTCGCGGTCCACCACGCCGTCGCCGATCAGCCGCATGGCCCGGCCGACCAGGTCGGCGCGGTGGTTCCACTCCGGCGAGCCGGGGACGGAGTCGGGGCGGCAGCGGCGGCAGGCCCGGAAGCCGGCGTGCTGGGCGGCGGCGGCGCTGGGGTAGAAGGTGCAGTTGACGCGCTTCGGGGTCACGGCCGGGCAGCTCGGCCGGCAGTAGATGCCGGTCGAGGTGACGGCCGTGAAGAAGACGCCGTCGAAGCGGGCGTCCCGGCTGTCCACCGCGCGGTACCGGATGTCGTCGTCGATCACGCTGTCCAGTCTGCGGCACCGGAGGGGCCTCGACCGGCGGGAATCGGACATGGGCGTCGGCCGCACCGCCGGGCACCGGGCCAGGTGGAAAACCAGGAGCCCGCGCCCGCTCCGGCCGGATAGCCTGCCCAGCGGTCCGCCCGGGCGGTGCTCCGGCGTGCCCCGACCCGACCGACGGCCCCGGCATGCCCCGACCCGACCGACGTACCCCGACCGACAGGAGATCCCGTGTCCGAGCAGCCCTACTCCGGTCCGGACGACCCCCGGGTCGCCGCCCTGCGCGTCGAGCAGTTCGCCTTCCCCGGCCCGCTGCGGGACCGACTGGTCGGTGCCGTGCTGTCCGGGGCCAAGACCAGCACCACCGGTCTGGTCACCCAGTACGAGGCCGAGGACGAGCCGGTGCCGCTGGTCGGGACCAGGGGCGCCGTGGTGGACTCGGCCGGACGGATCGTCGCGGTGACCGAGATCTCCGAGGTCCGGATCGTCCGGCTCGACGAGGTCGACCTGCAGCACGCCCTCGACGAGGGCGAGGGCTACACGACGGTCGCCGAGTGGCGGGCCGGGCACGAGCGGTTCTGGCACAGCGACGAGCTGCGCGCGGTGCTCGGCGACCCGGACTTCACCGTGGAGGACGACACCCGGGTGATCCTGGAGCGGTTCCGGCTGGTCGCCGACTTCCGCTGAACGGCCATCGGCCGCCCGCCCCGACCCGCCACCGGTAGCGGGCCGGACGGGCAGCCGGACGGGCACCGGCCCGGTGTCAGCGCTTCACCGGGCCTCCCGTGGCGCGCATCGACTTGGTGATGGTCTTCCACTTCTTCAACCGCTCGGAGGCGAGCCGGGCGTCCGAGCGGGAGGCGATCCACTCGTTCTCCCGCTGGAGCTTGAGATAGCTGTCCATCCGGCGCTCGGGCAGCGAGCCGTCCTCCAGCGCGGCCCGCACCGCGCAGCCGGGCTCGCCCGCGTGGTGGCAGTCGTGGAAGCGGCACCCCTCGGCCAGCTCCTCGATGTCGGCGAAGGCGAGTGCCACGCCCTCGCCACCGTAGAGGCCGACCTCGCGCAGGCCGGGGGTGTCGATCAGCACCCCGCCGCCGGGCAGCAGGACGAGCTCACGGGTGGTCGTGGTGTGCCGGCCCTTCTGGTCGCCCGCCCGGGCGGCCTGGACGGTCATCACATCGACGCCGGCGAGCACATTGGTGAGGGTGGACTTGCCGACGCCGGACTGGCCGAGCACAGCGGTGGTGCCGGGCGTGCAGGCGCGCAGCACGTCGATCCCCTCGCCCGTCTCGGCGCTGACCACCAGGACGGTGACGCCGGGCGCGGCGGCCTCGACGTCGGAGCGGATGAAGTCGGCGTCGTCGACCAGGTCGGCCTTGGTGAGCACGACCAGCGGCTCGGCACCGGACTCCCAGGCGAGGGCGAGGAAGCGCTCGATCCGGCCGAGGTCGGGCTCGGCGGCGAGCGAGGCGGCGATCACCACGGTGTCGACGTTGGCCGCCAGCACCTGGCCGTCGGAGCGCTTGCCCGCGACCTTGCGGATGATCGCGGTGGAGCGCGGCAGCAGGGCCGCGACCGCGGGCATGGGCAGCCCGGGCGAGAGGTCGACGGCGACCCAGTCCCCGGTGCACGGGCAGTTGATCATGTCGGCGTCGCCGACCTGCCGGGTGTCGGCCCGGACGGTGCGGAGCTCGCCCGTCCCGGGGTCGACGAGGACGGCGTCGCACCGGCCCCGGTCGATCCGGACGATCCGGGCCGGGACCAGCCCGGCCTCGGCCAGCGGCGCGAACAGCTCGTCGAGCGCGGTGGTCCAGCCGTAGCCGGCCAGCGACCCGGCGGCCTCGGCAGGCTCGGAACCGTCGCCGTCGACGAAGGCGGTGGAGCGGAAGGAAGAAGAGGAGGACGGAACGGAGGCAGCGTTGAACAACGCAGTGGGCCCTTCGGGAGGAAAGTGATCCCGCCGGGCTGCTGCGGCTGCGTGCGCGAAGGGCTACGTCAGCCGGCGGCCGGCAGGGAGAGGTGAATGCGGTCGCTGCCCAGGGCAGCCGTCATGGCAATCGTGGCCACGAGACTCACCTCCTGCTTTCTCTCCTCGGACGGCGCACCACGCCGCCCGAACCGGACGCTCACACGCTAGCGGGCCCCTCCGGCCCTGCCAACCGGTTTTTCACCTGCGGTTCCGCACGCCACCTGCAGTTCCGCACGCCCCGGAGCTCACCGCCGGTCCCACGGCGGGCTCGGCGGGCGGCTCGGCAGCGGGTACTCGGGCGGCGGCGCGGTGGGCCGGTCGCTGTCCGGCGGCGGCGGGGCCGGCCGGTGGTGCGGACCGCCGCCGCGCGCCGTGATCCGGCCGCGGACGTTGTCCGCCGCGAGCACGTCGGCCCACCGCTCGGGGTACTCGGAGGGCACGTCGGCGTCCTCGCCGTCCTCCTCCCAGTACTCCTCCTCGCCGCCCTCGGCGAGGCCCAGCTCGCGTGCCCGGCGGGCCCGTTCGACGGCGCGCCGGGCGGCCACCTCGCGGACCACGGCGGCGGCGGCCTCCTCGTGCGCGCGCTCGTTCTCGGCGCGGGCGTCGGCGGTCTCCAGGGTGGGCCAGCGGCGGTCTATGGCCGCGTTCATGGCGGCGCCGATGAGCACCGCGAGCGCGACCACGAAGATCCACAGCAGCACGGCCACCGGCGCGGCCAGCGAGCCGTACACCGAGTGGCCCTCGATCGAGCTGACCAGGTAGAGGCGGAGCGCGACGCTGCAGAAGACCAGCACCACCAGGGCGACCAGCGCGCCGGGGATGTCCTCGCGCCAGGGCGTGGAGACCGGTACCGCCAGGTGGTACAGCGTCGTCAGCGAGACGATCAGCAGCAGGATCGCGAACGGCCAGTAGGCGGCGTCGATCAGCCCGCCGCTCTCCGGCACGGCGTTGGTCACCAGCCCGGGCCCGGCCATCAGCAGCGGCAGCACCAGCGAGCCGATCACCAGCGCGCCGAGATAGAGGCCGAGCGACATCAGCCGGGTCTTGACGATGCCGCGCTTGCCGTCGAGCCCGTACATCACCGTGATGGTGTCGATGAAGATGTAGAGCGCCCGGGATCCGGACCAGAGCGACAGCAGGAAGCCGATCGAGATGAGGTCCGGCCTGGTCTGGTCGAAGACCTGGCGGAGCAGCGGCTGGACGACCTCGGTGATGGAGGAGTCCGAGAGCACCGTGCCGGCCGCCTTGACGATGTCGGCCTTCAGCTTGTCGATGGTGCCCGCACCGAGGAAGTCGTCGAGGTAGCCGAGCGTGCCGGCCAGGCAGAGCAGCAGCGGCGGGATGGAGAGGAGGGTGAAGAACGCCGCCTCCGCGGCGAGCCCGGTGACCCGGTACTCGACGCAGGTGTTGGTGGTGTCCCTGACCAGCGCCCAGACGGTGGTCCGCCAGGTGGCCTGCTTGGCCGCCCGCCGGGATCCCTTGCCCCGACGACGGGAGGGGCGCTCGGGGGCCGACCGGGTCGTTTCGCCTGCTGCTTGCACAGGGCCAACGTTATCGGGCCCGGGCCGGTCGGCCGCTCTCCCGGGGCACGGGCGCGACACGGGCGGCGCGCGGGCGGTACGCGGGCGGTACGCGGGCGGCGCGCGAGCGCGGAAAAGAAGGGGATCCGGGGCCCGGTCGGCGGGAGCGGCGGGAACGCTCCGGCATCTCGCGATCCGAAACTACAAGGTCCAAAATACGGACGTTAGTGGACCGCGAGTCGTGCTCCGTGCGAATCTCTTGCCATGCCGAGCGCCGGAACCACCCTAGTAGGTCGACTTCACGTCGATCTCCTTCGCGTGTCCAGCGCCATCTGTCCGGTGACCTGAGCCCAACCCCGCCGCCTCCCACCGCACCCGGCGCCACCTCACCGCCATCCCCGTCGAAGCGGATGCGCAGGCGCCCGCCCGGCCGCCGCGAATGCTCCCCCGGTCCTGAGAAACCCGCAGGTCACAGCAGCTTCGCCGGGTCGAGCACACCCCGCGACCAACCCGGCGTCAGAGCCACCTGCCCCGAAGGACTTCACCATGGCCACCACCCCCGAGACCGCCGAGCCCACGGCCGAGAGCGCCCCGGCGCGCCGCCCCGCCGCGGCTCGCAAGGTGACCCGTCACCGCGGCGAGGGCCAGTGGGGCATGGGTCACTTCACCCCCTTGAACGCCAACGAGCAGTTCAAGAAGGACGACGACGGTCTCAATGTGCGGACACGTATTGAGACGATCTACTCCCAGCGGGGCTTCGACTCGATCGACCCGGCCGACCTGCGCGGCCGGATGCGCTGGTGGGGGCTGTACACCCAGCGCAAGGAGGGCATCGACGGCGGCAAGACCGCGATCCTGGACCCGCACGAGCTCGACGCCGAGTACTTCATGCTCCGGGTCCGGATCGACGGCGGTCGGCTGACGGTCGCCCAGCTGCGCGCCATCGCCGAGGTCTCCGAGGAGTACGGCCGCAACACCGCCGACCTGACCGACCGGCAGAACGTCCAGTACCACTGGATCCGGATCGAGGACGTCCCGGCGATCTGGCAGAAGCTGGAGGCCGTCGGCCTGTCCACCACCGAGGCCTGCGGCGACACCCCGCGCGTCATCCTCGGCTCCCCGGTGGCCGGCATCGCCGAGGACGAGATCATCGACGGCACGCCCGCCATCGACGAGATCCAGCGCCGCTTCATCGGCAACAAGGACTTCTCCAACCTGCCGCGCAAGTTCAAGTCCGCCGTCTCCGGCTCGCCGCTCCTGGACGTCGCCCACGAGATCAACGACATCGCCTTCGTCGGCGTGGTCCACCCCGAGCACGGCCCCGGCTTCGACCTCTGGGTCGGCGGCGGCCTGTCCACCAACCCCAAGCTCGGTGTCCGGCTCGGCGCCTGGGTCCCGCTGGACGAGGTCGCCGACGTCTACGGCGGCGTCATCGGCATCTTCCGCGACTACGGCTACCGCCGGCTGCGCAACCGCGCCCGGTTGAAGTTCCTGGTCGCCGACTGGGGCACCGAGAAGTTCCGCCAGGTGCTGGAGGACGAGTACCTCAAGTACCGGCTGGTCGACGGCCCCGCCCCGGCGGAGCCGAGCGGCCGCTGGCGCGACCACGTCGGCGTGCACCGGCAGAAGGACGGCCGCTACTACGTCGGCTTCGCGCCCCGGGTCGGCCGGGTCGACGGCAAGCTGCTCGGGCAGATCGCCGACCTCGCCGAGGCCCACGGCAGCGACCGGCTGCGCACCACCGCCGAGCAGAAGATGATCGTGCTCGACATCCCCGAGGACCGGGTCGAGTCCCTGGTGGCCGGCCTGGAGGCACTGGACCTGCGGGTCACCCCCTCGCCGTTCCGCCGCGGCACCATGGCCTGCACCGGCATCGAGTACTGCAAGCTCGCCATCGTCGAGACCAAGGAGCGCGGCCGCACCCTCATCGACGAGCTGGAGCAGCGGCTGCCCGAGTTCGCCGAGCCGCTGACCATCAACATCAACGGCTGCCCGAACGCCTGCGCCCGCATCCAGGTCGCGGACATCGGTCTCAAGGGCCAGCTGGTGACGGACGAGCACGGCGACCAGGTCGAGGGCTACCAGGTGCACCTGGGCGGCGCGCTCGGACTGGAGGCCGGCTTCGGCCGCAAGGTCCGCGGCCTCAAGGTCACCAAGGACGGCCTGCCCGACTACGTCGAGCGCGTCCTGACCCGGTACCAGGAGAACCGCACCGAGGGCGAGCGCTTCGCCCAGTGGGCGGCCCGGGCCAGCGAGGAGCAGCTGTCGTGAGTGAGCGTGCCGCCCCGTTCTTCTGCCCGTACTGCGGGGACGAGGACCTGCGTCCGTCCGAGGCCGGGCACGGCGCCTGGGAATGCCACGGGTGCCGCCGGGCCTTCCAGTTGAAGTTCCTCGGCCTGCTGTCACCGAGCAATGGGGGTAACCGGAGTGACCGGCACGACGACTGACTTCGAGGAGCTGGCCACCAGGGCCGGCCGCGAGCTGGAGGAGGCCGAGCCGCAGGAGATCCTGCGCTGGGCCGCCGACACCTTCGGGAAGCGCTTCTGCGTCACCTCCTCGATGGAGGACGCGGTCGTCGCCCACCTGGCCTCCTCGGTGTTCCCCGGGGTGGACGTGGTGTTCCTGGACACCGGCTACCACTTCGCGGAGACCATCGGCACCCGGGACGCGGTCGCCGCGACCATGCCGGTCAACGTCATCACGCTCACCCCGGCGCTGACCGTGGCCGAGCAGGACGCCCGGTACGGGCCGGAGCTGCACGACCGCGACCCGGACCAGTGCTGCGCGCTGCGGAAGGTCGAGCCGCTGAACCGCGGCCTCGGCGGCTACGACGCCTGGGCCACCGGACTGCGCCGCGACGAGTCGCCGACCCGCGCGAACACCCCGGTGGTCTCCTGGGACCCCCGGCGCGGCAAGGTCAAGCTCGCCCCGATCGCCCGCTGGACGCAGGAGGACGTGGACGCCTACGTCAACGCCAACGGCGTGCTGCTCAACCCGCTGCTGTGGGAGGGCTACACCTCGATCGGCTGCTCGCCGCTCTCCTGCACCCGCAAGCCGGGCGAGGGCGAGGACGCCAGGGCCGGCCGCTGGTCCGGCTCCGGCAAGACCGAGTGCGGCATCCACCTCTAGACCCGGCACCGAGCAGCACCCCGCAGAATCCCGCAGACCACCGTCGACCCCCGTTCTAAGGACTTCCACCGTGACCACAGCCGACACCCCGGCCGCCGCCGGAGCCGCAGAGGCGGCCCCCGCGGCCGGCCCCTGCGAGCGCGGCGCCACCGTGTGGCTGACCGGGCTCCCGAGCGCGGGCAAGACCACGCTCGCCTTCGCCCTGGCCGACCGGCTGCGCGCCGAGGGCCACAAGGTCGAGGTCCTGGACGGCGACGAGATCCGCGAGTTCCTCTCCAAGGGCCTCGGCTTCAGCCGCGAGGACCGCCACACCAACGTCACCCGGATCGGCTTCGTCGCCGAGAAGCTCGCCGCCAACGGCGTCAAGGTGCTCGCCCCGGTGATCGCCCCGTTCGCGGACTCCCGCGCGGCGGTCCGCGAGCGGCACACCGCCAACGGCACCGCGTTCCTGGAGATCCACGTCGCCACCCCGGTCGAGCTCTGCGCCGAGCGTGACGTCAAGGGGCTGTACGCGAAGCAGGCGGCCGGCGAGATCTCCGGCCTGACCGGTGTCGACGACCCGTACGAGGCCCCGGAGAACCCGGAGCTGCGGCTGCAGACCCAGGGGCGCGAGGTGGCCGACTCCGCCGCCGAACTGCACGTCTTCCTGACCGAGAGGGGCCTGGCATGACCACCGCGACGGACAGCCTGCTCCGTACTGACGACCCCGACCGGAATTCAGGGGGGCCTTTCACGCTGTCCCACCTGGACGCGCTGGAGGCCGAGTCGGTGCACATCTTCCGCGAGGTCGCGGGGGAGTTCGAGCGCCCGGTGATCCTGTTCTCCGGCGGCAAGGACTCCATCGTCATGCTGCACCTGGCGCTCAAGGCCTTCCGGCCGGCCGCGATCCCGTTCTCGCTGCTGCACGTCGACACCGGCCACAACTTCCCCGAGGTCATCGAGTACCGGGACCGTGTGGCGGCCGAGCACAACCTGCGGCTGCACGTCGCCTCGGTGCAGGACTTCATCGACCGGGGCGTGCTGCGCGAGCGCCCGGACGGCACCCGCAACCCGCTGCAGACCGTCCCCCTGCTCGACGCCATCGAGAAGGGCCGTTTCGACGCCGTCTTCGGCGGCGGCCGCCGCGACGAGGAGAAGGCCCGCGCCAAGGAGCGCGTCTTCTCCCTGCGCGACGAGTTCGGCGCCTGGGACCCGCGCCGCCAGCGCCCCGAGCTGTGGTCGCTCTACAACGGCCGGCACGCCGTCGGCGAGCACGTGCGCGTCTTCCCGCTCTCCAACTGGACCGAGCTGGACGTCTGGCAGTACATCGAGCGCGAGTCCATCGAACTCCCCGAGATCTACTACGCCCACGAGCGCGACGTCTTCGCCCGCGGCGGCATGTGGCTGACCGCCGGCGAGTGGGGCGGCCCCAGGGACGACGAGCCCGTCGAGCGGCGGCTGATCCGCTACCGCACCGTCGGCGACATGTCCTGCACCGGCGCCGTCGACTCCGACGCCGCCACCATCCGGGCCGTCATCACCGAGATCGCCGCCAGCCGCCTCACCGAGCGCGGCGCCACCCGGGCCGACGACAAGCTCTCCGAGGCCGCGATGGAAGACCGCAAGCGCGAGGGATACTTCTAATGAGCACCACCCCGACCGGCACGACCCGGACCGGCACCGCCACCTCGCTGCTGCGCTTCGCCACCGCCGGCTCCGTCGACGACGGGAAGTCCACCCTGGTCGGCCGGCTGCTGCACGACTCCAAGTCGGTGCTCGCCGACCAGCTGGAGGCCGTCGAGCGGGTCTCCCTCAGCCGCGGCCAGGAGACGCCCGACCTGGCGCTGCTCACCGACGGCCTGCGCGCCGAGCGCGAGCAGGGCATCACCATCGACGTCGCCTACCGCTACTTCGCCACCCCCCGGCGGCGGTTCATCCTCGCCGACACCCCCGGGCACGTGCAGTACACCCGGAACATGGTGACCGGCGCCTCCACCGCCGAGCTGGCCGTCGTCCTGGTCGACGCCCGCAACGGCGTGGTCGAGCAGACCCGCCGGCACGCCGCCGTCGCCGCCCTGCTGCGGGTGCCGCACGTCGTGCTGGCCGTCAACAAGATGGACCTGGTCGACTACGCGGAGCCGGTCTTCGCCGCCATCGCCGCCGAGTTCACCGCCTACGCGGCCTCGCTCGGCATCGGGGACGTGCTCGCGGTCCCGATCTCCGCGCTCGCCGGGGACAACGTCGTCGAACCCTCCGCGCACATGGACTGGTACGGCGGCCCGACCCTGCTGGAGCACCTGGAGACGGTCCCGGTCGGCAGCGACCCGAGCGCCGAACCGACCCGCTTCCCGGTCCAGTACGTGATCCGCCCGCAGACCGAGGAGCACCCGGACTACCGCGGCTACGCGGGCCAGCTGGCCTCCGGCGTGCTGCGGGTCGGCGACCCGGTCACCGTGCTGCCCTCCGGCCACACCACCACCGTCACCGGTATCGACGTGCTCGGCCGCGCCACGGACATCGCCTGGTCCCCCCAGTCGGTCACCGTGCGGCTGGCCGACGACATCGACATCTCCCGCGGCGACCTCATCGCGGCCGGCCCGGCCCCCGTCCCCACCAAGGACATCGAGGCCACCGTCAGCCACCTCAACGAGCGTCCGCTGCGGGCCGGCGACAAGGTGCTGCTCAAGCACACCACCCGCACGGTCCGGGCGCTGGTCAAGGAGATCGGCTACCGGATCGACATCGACACGCTGGAGCGGCGCTCCGGCGCCGACGGCCTGAACGTCAACGACATCGGCCACGTGGTGCTGCGCACCGCCGAGCCGCTGGCGCTCGACGACTACACCGCCAACCGCCGGACCGGATCGTTCCTGCTGATCGACCCGGCCGACGGCACCACCCTCACCGCCGGCATGGCGGGCGAGGCCTTCGGAAGCACGGTCACCACCGGCACCGACGACAGCGAACCCGACGAGGAGGACTGGGTCTGATGCCCAGCGAGGCGTTCTCGGGCATGGACAAGGAAGGCGGCCGCATCGGCAGCGGCGTCCTCGGCAGCGGCCAGGGCGGCCTGACGCGATGTGCGGGCCGACAGGGCTGAGAAGCGCCCTGTCACCGGGCCGACCGCCCCGACCGCAGGCCGGCCCGGCTTGCCCGGCACCCCGCACGGTGCCGCAAGCACAACCTTGACCGAACTTCCGCCCCGAGACCGCTTCCTGACGGTCCGTCCGCGAACAGGACTCACCATGGCACCGAACCAGGCACTGTCGCACGGCCACGACCCGCATCCGACCACTCGCCCCCTCGCCGGCCGGATCAGACGCTCCGCCGTGGCCGCCGTGGCCGGCCTCACCGCCGTCACGCTGCTCTCCGCGTGCGGCTACGGCGCCAAGAACGACGACAAGAAGACCAACACCGCGGCCCCCGCCGGTGATTCCGCCTCCACCGGAACCGCGGCCAAGCTCTCCGCCGACACCGTGCGGATCGGCTACTTCGCCAACCTCACCCACGGCACCCCGCTGGTCGGCCTCCAGGACGGCATATTCCAGAAGGAGCTGGGCTCCACCCAGATCAAGACCCAGGTCTTCAACGCGGGCCCGGCCGAGATCGAGGCGCTCAACGCCGGCTCCATCGACATCGGCTGGATCGGCCCCTCCCCGGCGATCAACGGCTTCACCAAGTCCGAGGGCAAGTCCCTGAAGATCATCGGCGGTTCGGCCTCCGGCGGGGTCAAGCTGGTGGCCAACCCGGACAAGATCACCTCGCTGGACGACCTCAAGGGCAAGAAGATCGCCACCCCGCAGCTGGGCAACACCCAGGACGTGGCGCTGCTCAACTACCTGTCCGGCAAGGGCTTCAAGGTCGACGCCCAGTCCGGCGCCGGCGACGTCAGCGTGGTCCGCTCCGACAACAAGGTCACCCCGGACGCCTACAAGCAGGGCTCCATCGACGCCGCCTGGGTGCCCGAGCCGACCGCCTCCAAGCTGGTCACCCTCGGGGCGAAGGTCCTCCTCAACGAGAAGGACATCTGGCCGGACCGGAAGTTCGTGATCACCAACATCATCGTCTCGCAGAAGTTCCTGGCCGAGCACGCCGATGTGGTCGAGGCCGTCCTGCGCGGCTCGGTGAGCACCAACGCCTACATCAAGGCCAACCCGGACAAGGCCAAGGCCACCGCCAACGAGGCGATCAAGAAGGAGGCCGGCAACGCCCTGGAGCCCGCCGTCCTCGACCCGGCCTGGGCCGACATCGACTTCCTGGACGACCCGCTGGCCTCCACCCTGCAGACCGAGGCGGACAACGCGGTCACCGCGGGCCTGCTCAAGAAGCCGAACCTGAACGGCATCTACGACCTCACCCTGCTCAACAAGGTGCTGAAGGAGAAGGGGCAGAGCCCCGTCGCGGACGCCGGCCTCGGCGCCAAGTAGCGCCCGCCGTACCGCAGTACCGCTCCCGAACCCCGGGGTCCGGCCCCCGCCCGTCCGTCCGTTGCCCGCTCGATGCCCCGAGCACGGCCGGGCGGGGCCCGGACCCCGGCCCCGCTCCCTCGTCGCCAGATGCCAGACCAACCACGCAGGAGGTGCCCGGAATGAGCCCGGCACTGACCACCTCGAACGACGCCAACGGCGTCGGCACCCTCGACGGTGCCCCCGCCGTCCGGATCTCGCACGTGCACAAGACCTTCGGCCGCCCCGGCGCGCAGACCCACGTCCTGGACGACATCACCCTCGACGTCGCCCCCGGCGAGTTCGTCACGCTGCTCGGCGCCTCGGGCTGCGGCAAGTCCACCCTGCTCAACCTGGTCGCCGGCCTCGACAAGCCCACCGCGGGCAGCATCGAGGTCCCCGGCGGACGCCCCGCGCTGATGTTCCAGGAGCACGCGCTCTTCCCCTGGCTCACCGCCGGCAAGAACATCGAACTCGCCCTCAAGCTCGCCGGCACGGCCCGCGCCGAACGCCGCCCCGAGGCCGAGCGCCTGCTCGAACTCGTCCGGCTCCAGGGCTCCTACGGCAAGCGGGTGCACGAGCTGTCCGGCGGCATGCGCCAGCGCGTCGCGATGGCCCGCGCCCTCGCCCAGGGCAGCCAGGTGCTGCTCATGGACGAGCCGTTCGCCGCCCTCGACGCCATCACCCGCGACGTCCTGCACAACGAGATCACCCGGATCTGGGCCGAGCAGAAGCTGTCCGTCCTCTTCGTCACCCACAACGTGCGGGAGGCCGTCCGGCTCGCCCAGCGCGTGGTGCTGCTCTCCTCCCGCCCCGGGCGGGTCGCCCGGGAGTGGACGATCGACCTCCCGCAGCCCCGCCGGATCGAGTCCACCGGCGTGGCGGACCTGTCCATCGAGATCACCGAAGAACTGCGTGGGGAGATCCGCCGCCATGGCCAGCACTGACATCACCACCAAGGCCGGGCCGGGCCACGGCGGTACCGTCGCCGACTTCGCCGGCGTCGAGGCCGGGCTGGACGCCCTGGACGCGGTCGTCACCCAGCGCAACTCCACCGCCGAGACGCTGCGGCAGAAGGTCCTGCCGCCGCTGCTCGGCGTCCTCCTGGTGCTGGCCCTCTGGCAGGGCGCCTACAGCATGCACATCACCTCCGCGTACAAGCTCCCCAGCCCGCTGGACGTCTGGCGGGCCGCCGAGGACCTCTGGTACCAGGGCACGCTGTTCTCGATCATCTGGACCAGCGTCTGGCGCGGCCTGTCCGGCTTCGTGGTCGCACTCCTCATCGGCACCCCGATCGGCCTGCTCGTCTCCCGGGTCAGGCCGGTGCGCGCCGCGGTCGGCCCGGTCCTCTCCGGCCTCCAGTCGCTGCCCTCGGTCGCCTGGGTGCCGGCCGCCGTCATCTGGCTCGGCATCAACGACTCGATGATGTACGCCGTCATCCTGCTCGGCGCCGTCCCCTCCATCGCCAACGGCCTGGTCGCCGGCATCGACCAGGTGCCGCCGCTGTTCCTGCGGGCCGGCCGCACCATCGGCGCCACCGGCCTGGCCGGGGCCCGGCACATCCTGCTCCCCGCCGCGCTGCCCGGCTACCTCGCCGGACTCAAGCAGGGCTGGGCCTTCTCCTGGCGCTCGCTGATGGCCGCCGAACTCGTCGCCTCCTCCCCCGACCTGGGCCTCGGCCTCGGCCGGTTCCTGGAGAACCAGCGCGAGTTCTCCGACATGGCGGGCGTCCTGCTCGGCATCATCCTGATCCTGTTCGTCGGCATCGCCATCGAACTGCTGGTCTTCACCCCGGTCGAGCGCCGGGTCCTGCGCAACCGCGGCCTGCTGGCCGCCGTCAAGTGAGGCCCCCCGCATGACCGAACGACGGCTGTCCGCCGCCCCCGCCACCCCGGTGGCGGCGGGCAGCCCCGCCCTGCTGCTGATCGCCCACGGCAGCCGCGACCCCCGGCACGCCGCCGCGGTGGCCGCCCTGGTCTCGCTGCTGCACCGGCTGCGCCCCGGCCTGGAAGTGGCCACCGCCTACCTGGACCACTGCGCACCGCGCATCCCGCAGGTGGTGGACCGGCTCGACCGCGCCGCGATCGCCGTCCCGCTGCTGCTCAACCGGGCCTTCCACGCCAAGCACGACATCCCCGCCGCCCTCCGCACGGCCGGCGCCGACCTGCCGCTCGCGGACGTGCTGGGGCCGTCACCGCTGCTGCTCGCCGCACTCGACCGCCGGCTCACCGAGGCCGTGCCGGAACTCGCCTCCCCCGCCGCCCGCGCCCGCACCGGCGTCGTCCTCGCCGCCGCCGGCTCCTCCGACCCGGCCGCCGACGCCGCCACCAGGGCGGTCGCCGCCGACTGGCGCCGCACCCGCGGCTGGGCCGCCGTCGAGGTCGCCTACGCCTCCGCCGGCGGACCCCGCGTCCCCGAGGCCGTCGCCGCCCTTCGCCGCGACCCGGCCGTCGAGCGGGTCGCCGTCTCCCCCTACCTGCTCGCCCCCGGCCGGCTCCCCGACCGCATCGCCGAGGCCGCCACCGAGGCCGCCGCCGACCACCTCGCCGCCGTCCTCGCCCCCACCCCCGACCTCGCCCGCCTCCTCCTCGTCCGCTACGACGGGGCCCGCGCGGCGACCGGCACAGCGAGCGGAGCCCCCCGGGCCCTCACGGCCTGAACGGGCCCCGGGCCCGGCCCCGACGGCAGTATCGTGAGGCCATGAGCGTCGCCCACGACCACTATCCCGAGCTCCATGACCTCATCGACCGGCTGGACCCGGAGCAGGCCGAGGAAGTTCGCCGCCACGCCCTCCGCCTGGTGGGCGAGGGCGAGGTTCCGCCACGCCATCGGCTGAGCTTCACCGGTATAGGAGTGAGTGCCAACCCCGACCTCGGTTCCGAGGCCAAGCGGATCATCCGGTCCGAGCTCCGGGGAGTCGACGAGTGATCCTGGTCGACACCGGCCCTCTGGTGGCCACCCTCGCCGCCACCGACTCCAACCACGTGCGGTGCACACGGTTCTTCGACAGCTACTCCGGCGAACTGCTGGTCACCCCGTATGTGGTCACCGAGGTGTGCTACCTCGTCGAACGTGACATGAGCAGCAAGGCCGAGGCCTCCTTCCTGCGGGCCGTCGCGGCCGGGGAGCTGCGTCAGACCGAGATCACCGACGCCGATCTCACCCGGATGGCCGAGCTCGTCGAGACCTACGCCGATTTCCCGCTCGGCGCAGCGGACGCTTCAGTGGTCGCCGTCGCCGAGCGGCTCGGCCTGACCGAGATCGCGACGCTGGACCGCCGGCATTTCAGCGTCGTCCGGCCTCGGCACATCGCCGCCTTCCGACTGCTGCCCGACTGAGGAAGCGGCGCCGTCGAACCCCGCTCGGGGTTCGACGGCCCACGGATGCCACCATGCTTCAGTGGCCCGCCGACCCCAGGTGGACCGTGATCAGGCCGGTGGTGATCAGGGCGAGGCCGGCGAAGGTGGTGGGGGACGGGACCTCGTGGCGGACGGCGAGGGCGGTCAGGACGGTTCCGACGGTGCCGATGCCGGTGAAGACGGCGTAGCCGGTGCCGACCGGGAGGTCCTGGAGGGCACGGGAGAGCAGGTAGACCGCGCCGAGCATGAGGGCGAGGCACAGGGCGCTCTGCGGGAGGCGGGTGAATCCCCGGGTCGGTTCGATCGACTGCGCCCAGGCGACCTCCACCACCCCGGCGAGCAGCAGCCAGAGCCACGGCACGGCGGTCAGCCCTCCCTCGGGATGCGGTGGCCGGCCAGCTTGGCGCCGAGTTCCCCGGCCCGGAGCACGGCACCGGCGAAGGAGTCGACGTGCTGGTCGCGGCGCCCGGCGAGGGCGGGGTCGACCAGGGAGTTGACCAGTTCGGCGGCGACGACCTCGCCGTCCGCCACGGCGTAGTGGCCGTTGAAGAAGTCGAGCAGGTAGCGGCCGTGGTGGTCGAAGGGTTCGCGCGGGGTGCCGGGGCCGTAGGCGCCGCCGCGGCCGGCGACGACCACGAGCTTGCGGGGTGCGAGGACCATCTTGGGGAAGGTGACCTGGTCGATCCAGGCCTTGAGCGCGGCGGGGACGCCGAAGTTGTACATGGGTGCGCCGATCAGCACGACGTCGGCCGCGACCAGTTCGTCGAGAAGGGGGCGGACGACCGCCCACGCCTCGCGCTCCTCCTCGGTGCGGACGGCCTCCTCGTAGCGCTCGATGTCGGTGATGCCTTCGCCCAGCAGGGTGTCGCAGATCCGGGTCCAGCCCTCGCGGATCGGCGGGACGGGGTCGGCGGCGAGGTCGCGGTGGGTGACCTCGCCGCCGCCGGCATCGCGCCAGGCGCCGACGAAGGCCGCGCCGAGGCGACGGGAGAAGGAATCGCTGCGCGCGCTGCTGTCGAGGTGCAGGAGGTGGGACACGGTGAACCCCCGGGCGGTCTGGGCGGGACGGTGGCGCCGACTTAAGCGGACACGGCGTCCACTTGTCGACGCACCCAACGATAAAGGGAAGCGGACAATGTGTCCACTTCCCTTGGGCGTGCCTTCGTTCTACCGTTGCTCCCCATGACGACCGAGCTCCCCCTCGCCGACGGCCCGCCGCCCCGCGAACGGGCCGACGCCGCCCGCAACCGGGCCAAGGTGCTGGCCGCCGCCGAACGGCTCTTCGCGTCCGGCGACCCGGCCGCCGTCACCATGGACGACATCGCCCGGGCCGCCGGCATCGGCCGCGGCACGCTCTACCGCCGCTACCCCGACCGCGCCTCGATCGCCCGCGCCCTGCTCGACGAACACGAACGCGCCCTGCAGGAACGGCTGCTGCGCGGCGCCCCGCCGCTCGGCCCGGGCGAAACCGAGGAATCCGGTCCCGCCCCGGCCGAGCGGCTGGCCGCCTTCTACGCGGCGATGGTCGAGCTGCTGGAGACCCACAGCCACCTGGTGCTCGGCGCCGAGACCGGCGCGGCCCGCTACCGGACCGGCGCCCACGCCTTCTGGCGGCTGCACGTCGTCCACCTGGTGCGCGAGGCCGGCCGGCCGGACCCGGAGGTCCTGGCCGACCAGCTGCTCGCCCCGCTCGCCCCCGAGCTCTTCCGCCACCAGCGGGAGCGCGGCATCACCCCCGAGCGGATCGCCGCCGGCCTGGCCGTGCTGGCCCGCGGCGTGCTCGGGTAGTGCCGAAGGGCGGGATCAGGCGGGCGCGTGCCAGAGCTGGTTGGCGGTGTTGGCGAAGTCATAGATCTGCACCAGGGCGCCGTTGGCGGTGTCGTAGCCCCGGACGTCCAGGACGCGGCCGGACTGCGGGTTGACGATCGCGCCGTCGGGCCGGGTCCGCCACTGCTGCGCGCCGGTGCCGTTGCAGTCGTAGATCTGCACCGGCGTGCCGTTGCCGGTGCGGCCGCCCTGGACGTCCAGGCACTTGCCGACGGCGCGGATGGTGCCGTCGGAGGCGATCCGCCAGCTCTGGTTGACGTTGCCCAGGCAGTCCCACATCTGGATCGGGGTGCCGTTGCTGCTGGAACCGCCGCGCACGTCCAGGCACTTGTTCACGTAGCCGGTGATCTGACCGGTCGGCCCGGACAGGGGCGGGGGGCCGAACGTGATCCCCGCCTGCGAGATCGTCTCCATGCCGCCGCACAACGCGCGGCCGATGCCGTTGCCGGTCACCCACCCGTTGCTCATGGCCCCGGTCACGGTGATGACGCCGTTGGCGTCATAGCCGTAGCACATGGCACTGACCCGCCAGGTCTGCAGCGGGTCGATGCTCGTACAGGTGCCGGTGGCGTCCCGCATGCCCTCGGTGAGGGTGCAGCCCGCCGGAACGGCGGCCTGCACGCCGGCGGGCGCGGACGACGCGGGCACTGCGGTCTCGGCGGCACCGGCAGCCGGGGCGGTGGTGAGCGCTGCGGCCCCGGCGAGCAGGGCGGTGGCGAACACGGCGAAGGTACGACGCACGGGAAAACTCCTGAGGGGTGAGGGTGTGGTGGCGCGGGAGGCTCGACCGACGGACCGGATCAGGCGGGGACGTGCCAGACCTGGTTGGCGGCGCCGTTGCAGTCCCAGATGCCGAGCTGGTTGCCGTTCTCCGTGGAGAAGCCCAGGTCGTCGAGGCAGCGACCGGACATCGGGTTGAGGATCGAGCCGTCCGCACGGACCTGCCACTGCTGGGCGCCGGTGCCGTTGCAGGTGTACAGCTGGACCTTGGTGCCGTTGGCCGTGCCCGCACCGGCGACGTCCAGGCACTTGTTGAAGGCCCGGACGGTGCCGTCCACGGCGATCTTCCACTGCTGGGCGTTGGTGCCGTTGCAGTCGTAGATCTGGACGGGGGTGCGGTCGGCGCTGCTGGCGCCCTTCACGTCCACGCACTTGCTCGCGTAGCCGGTGATCGGGCCGACCGGACCGGCGGGCTGGGTGGGGAGACGGCCGGCGTAGACGACGCGCGGGAATTCCACGGTGTCGTTGATCCCGCAGGAGGCGACCGAGGTGCCGTCGCCGAACACCACGACGCCGCTGGTGGGCCGGGAGAACTGCACGGTGTGGTCGGCGTTCCAGTAACGACAGGTGGCACTGACGTACCAGCCCTGGAGCGGGTCGCTGCCGCTGCAGACGCCGTAGGCGTTCCAGCCGCCGGTGTAGGCGTAGCAGTTCCCCGCGGCCGGGGCGGCGGTGGCGGGCGAGGCGAGGGTGGCGGCGGCGCCCAGCAGGGCGGCGCTGCTGAGGAGCGCGGCGGTACGACGCATCGGGAAGATCCTTCCGAGGACGATGAACCGGTCGACCCGCTGTCCAGGAACCGTGATGACGGTGTACCGGTTGTGCGGGCCGCGTGAAGCCTCGGGGTGATGTGCGGCCACGGTCAACACGAGGGGGAGATGATCACGCCAACGGTCCGTCCACGGACGGGCACCGGTACGAACGGATGCGCGAGAACGCCCGCAGGCCGGGGCACCGGACGATCCGTCCGGAAACCACCGGCCCGCGCCGGCACCTCGGAGGCGCATGCGAACGGCCCGGCTCCCCCTCGAAGGGGAGCCGGGCCGTCGGGAGCCGGGTCGGTCAGTCGCCCTGGCGGCGCTGGCGGCCGGTGCCGTAGTTGGAGCCGGACTTGGAGCCGCTGCCCGGCTTCGCCCGCCCGGAGGCGCGGCCGATGAAGCCGGCCGCCTGGCGCGACGCGCCGCCGCCCTGCCCGCCGCCCGCGGCGCCGGTGCGCTGCTTGGGGCGGGGCCGGCGCGGGTTGCCGTTCATGTCGACGTCGGTCGGCAGCCCGGAGCGCTTGCCGGAGCGTCGGCGCGGGGAGCCGTTCTTCGCGGCGCTCCCGCCCTCCCCGTCGGCCTGGGCCGGCGCGGCCGGGGCGGGCACGGCCACGGTGATCGGCACGCCGCTCGGGGTGCGGGCACCGGTGATCCGGGTGAGCTCGACGTCGCCCGGGCGGATCTTCGTGGTGGTGGGACGGATCCCGGCCACCGTCATCAGCCGGCTGACCTCGCGCCGCTGGTCCGGCAGGACGAGCGTGACGACGGTACCGGACTCGCCGGCCCGGGCGGTGCGGCCGCCGCGGTGCAGGTAGTCCTTGTGGTCGATCGGCGGATCGACGTTGACGACCAGGTCGAGGCCGTCGATGTGGATGCCGCGGGCGGCGACGTTGGTGGCGATCAGCGCGGTGACGTGGCCGTCGCGGAACTGGTCGAGCACCCGGTTGCGCTGCGGCTGGGACTTGCCGCCGTGCAGGGCGGCGGCCTTCACGCCGTTGGCCAGCAGCTGCTTGGCGAGCCGGTCCGCGCCGTGCTTGGTGTGCACGAACATGATCACGCGCCCCTCGCGGGAGGCGATGTGGGCGGTGGTGGACGCCTTGTCCGCCGGGTCCAGCTGGAGCAGGTGGTGGTCCATGGTGGTGACCGCACCGGCCGAGGGGTCCACGGAGTGGGTCACCGGGTCGGTCAGGAAGCGCTTGACCAGCCGGTCGACGTTGCGGTCCAGGGTGGCGGAGAAGAGCATCCGCTGCCCGCCCTCGGCGACCTGCTCCAGCAGCTTGGTGACCTGCGGCAGGAAGCCCATGTCGGCCATCTGGTCGGCCTCGTCGAGCACGGTGATCGCGACATCGGAGAGGTTGACGTCACCGCGACCGATCAGGTCGTCCAGTCGGCCGGGGGTGGCGACCAGGACCTCGGCGCCGCGGCGCACCGCGTTGGCCTGCCGGGTGATCGACATACCGCCGACGACGGTGGCGATCCGCAGGTTGACGGCGGTGGCGTACGGGGTGAGGGCCTCGGTGACCTGCTGGGCCAGCTCGCGGGTGGGCGTCAGCACCAGCGCCAGCGGGTGGCGGGCGTCGGCCCGGCGGCCGGCGGTGCGCGCGAGCAGCGACAGGCCGAAGGCGAGGGTCTTGCCGGAGCCGGTGCGGCCGCGGCCGAGCACGTCGCGCCCGGCGATCGAGTCGGGGAGGGTGGCGGCCTGGATCGGGAACGGCTCGGTGACGCCCTGGCGGGTCAGCGCGCTCAGGAGGCCCTTGGGGAGCTCCAGCTCGGCGAAGCTCGCCGCCGGCGGACGGGCCGGGGTGCCCTCGACCACGGTGAAGTCGGCGGGCTCGGCGACCCGGGGGGCGTTCCGGCGCGGGGGCCGGGAGGAGGCGCCGGTACGCGGGGCGCCGCCGGTGCGCGGGGCGCCGGTGCGGGGCTTGCGGGAACGGCCGCCGTCGCGGTGCGGCTGGGCAGGGGTGGTCACAGGATCTCCATCCAGAGCGTGACAGCCCCGGGTAAGGGGCTGGTCCGGCCGTCGGAAAGGAGTTCGCCGCCCCGGCCGTTCGGCGGCATGAGCGAGGGCCCGCACCGTGCGGTGCGGGCCCTCGCTACGCGAAATCGCGCGTCAGCGGAGGCTGACGTCAGCCGATGACGCGGATGTTCTCGGCCTGCGGGCCCTTCTGGCCCTGGGTGACGTCGAACTCGACCTTCTGGCCCTCGAGCAGCTCACGGAAACCCTGAGCCGTGATGTTCGAGTAGTGGGCGAACACGTCCGGGCCGCCAGTCTCCTGCTCGATGAAGCCGAAGCCCTTTTCGCTGTTGAACCACTTCACGGTGCCGGTAGCCATAACCGTCTCCTCTAACTGGGGCATCGGAGCCCACACCTCGTGGACCCCAAGTAGCCGCGATCCCCATCCGGAGGCTGAAACACCGGACAAAACAAATGCGCCTGTTGGTTGGTACCAGCAGGCGCACACATACGTTCATGGGAACCAAAACTGCAACTGATACGACTCTAGCACGTCCGCACCCCGATTGACCGGGGAGTTTCTGCCACACAGATCACGTTTGCCGGATCGGCGGAACGGGCAAACGGCGCCCGCCATGAGGCGGGCGCCGTCCGTGTCGCTACCGGCAGGTGTGGGCGGTCAGCGCCGCCCGGCCGACTCCGGCAGACCGTGGGCGCTGTGCGCGCCCGCCGCCGGACCGGCCTCGCCGTGGCCACCGGTGGCGTCGGCACCGTGGCCGGGCCACCAGGCGGCCTTGCCGACCAGCGCGGTGAGCGCCGGCGTGAAGAACATCGCCATCACGAAGGCCGCCAGGGCGATGCCGAAGGCCATGCCGAAGCCGAACTCCAGCATGAAGATGTTGCCCGCGAGCATGAAGGTCGCGAACGACACCGCCAGGATGAAGCCGGCCGCCGCGACGGTCGGGCCGCCGTGGCGCACCGCCTCGCGGGCCGCCTCGCGCGGGCTGCGGCCCGCGCGGGCCTCCTCGCGCAGTCGGGCGATGATCAGGATGTTGTAGTCGGTACCGATCGCCACCACGAAGAGGTAGATGAGGATCGGCAGCATGAACATCATGCCGTGCTCGCCCTTGATGTTCTGGAACAGCAGGGTCGAGGAGCCGAGGGTCGCGGTGAAGCCGAGGCCCACCGAGGCCATCAGGTACCAGGGGGCGACCACGCTGCGCAGCTGGAGGGCCAGGATCAGCAGGATCAGCAGACCCGCGATCGGGAACACCAGCTTGTAGTCGTGGGACATCGCCAGGTTGATGTCCTTGTAGATCGCGGTGATGCCGCCGACCTTGGCCTCGGTGCCGGACGGCGCCTCGGCGTGGGCGACCTTGCGCAGGTCGGTGACCGTGTCGATCGCGTCGTTGCTGGACGGCTCGTGCTTGAGCAGAACGGTGAAGTCCGCCGTCGCACCGTCCTTGCTGAGCTGCGGCGTCGCGGGGGCCTCGGCAACACCGGGGACGGCGCCGAGCTTGGCGGCGTAGCCGCTGAAGGCACCCTGGTCGAGCTTCGCCCCGCCGTCGGCCGTCAGGTAGACGTGCGTCGGGTCCGCGGCACCGGCCGAGAAGCCGTTGACCAGCTTGTCCTGGACGACCATCGACTCCGCGGTCTTGGGCATGGAGCTGCCCGCGAGGTCGAAGGTCCCGTTGTAACCGAGGGCACCGGCGGTCAGGGCCAGCAGCACACCACCGGAGGCGACGGCCACCAGGGCCGGCCTCTTCTCGACGACGCGGCCGAGGGCGGCGAACCGGGCGTCGCTCGGCTCGTGCATCCACTTCTTGCCGGGCCAGAACACCCCGCGGGCCGGGATGACCGTGAGCACGGCCGGGGCCAGGGTGAGCGAGGCGAAGGCGGTGACGACGACCGCGATGGCCAGCGCCGGGCCGAGCGCCTTGAACATGCCGAGGCTGGAGAGGATCAGCACCGCGAAGGCGACGGTGACCGCGCCGGCCGCGGAGGCGATCGCCTCGCCGACCCGGGAGACGGCGTTGGCCACGGCCTCCTGCCGGGTGTCGCCCGCCCGCAGCCGCTCGCGGTAGCGGAAGGCGAGGAACAGGAAGTAGTCGGTGCCGACACCGAGCACGACGACGATCAGGATCGCCGACAGCACCGGGGTGGACTTCAGGTCGAACGCCTTGGTCGCGTAGGCGATCAGGCCGTTCGCCGTGGGCATCGCGATCACCAGCGAGAGCAGCACCGGCAGGAGGCCGGCCAGCACGCTGCGGAAGATCAGGCCGACGATGATCGCGACCAGGACGACACTGCTGATGCCGATGACGGCGTCGGCCGCGCCGGAGGACTCCTGCTGGTCCAGCTGCTGGGCGGCCTGGCCGCCGAGCTGGTACTTCAGGTCGGTGCCCTCGGCGAGCTTCTTGCCCTCGTCACGGACCGTCTTGGCGACCTCGCCGAACTTCTCCGAGTTCTGGGTGGTCTTGTCGATGGCGATCGGCGCCAGTGCGTACTTGCCGTCCTTGGAGGTCGTCTGGTCGCTGACCGGGACGATCTGCTCGACGTGCTCGATCTTCTTGTCGGTGAGGCCCTGGACGATCTTCGCCACGGCGGCCTTGTCGGCGGCCGTCAGCGGGGCGCCGTCGTTGCGCTCGAACAGGGCGAGCGCGGAGGGCGTGAAGTTCGCCGGGAACGCCTTCTCCTGCAACTGCGCGGCCTGGATGGACTCGTAGTGCTTGGGGAGGAATGCGGCCTCGTCGGTCTGGGCCGTGATCTTCGGGGCCGAGACGGCGATGGCGATCATCGCGACGACCCACGCCGCGATCACCCACCAGGCGCGACGGACGACAAAATGTCCTAGTCGGTGGAACATGCTCGTGATGCCTCCTGGGCATGGTTCACCGCAGCCCTCGGGGGACGGGACGTCGGGCGACGGATCGGATCGGCCCGACTTGTGCGGGGCACAGGTCTAGCCGGTCGGCAGGTAAGTACTCAGAGAGGCTCATCCTACGGTCACTTGCTAGCCGACCGGCAAGCAGTTTTCCCCGTGACCCCGTTGCCGCAGTGCGACCCCCTCGGGGGCGCCACGAAGTGCCCCCGAGCCATTTTCGCGTGCGGAGGACCGGCTTGACCTCGTACTCGGGGTGGAGACGGCTCCCCCTCAGGGTGGAGCTTGCCCCCCTGACCCCAGGAGGAGATATCAGGGTTGCCTGGTAGGGAAAACCCCACCCCGTCCCCCAGGAAGACCACAGGGAGCACTCCCCCGCCAGCCGGATACCCCGTCAGCACCCGCTTCCCTACTGTCGATCACGACGCCGGACCGCACCCGGCGCCGCACTCCGGCGGCCGACCACCGCCGTACACCCGGCCCGCGCCCGCCACCGGCGCCGGCCGCTCTTCCAGGGGGAACCGTGAACACCAAGCCCGGCATGGCCGCCGCCATGGGCGCCTGGAGCGCCCGGCACAGAAAGACCGCCGTCTTCGGCTGGCTGCTGTTCGTCGTCCTCGCCACCTTCCTCGGCGGCCTGCACGGCAGCACCCAGGTCGACGAGGCCGAGGCCATGCCCGGCCAGGTCTCCCGGGCCGCCGAGATCCTCGACCGGGCCGGACTCAAGTCCCCCTCCACCGAGACCGTCCTGATCCAGAGCACCGACCGGACCGCCGACGCCCCCGCCTTCCGCGCCGTCGTCGACCAGGTGATCGCCGGGGTCAACGGCACCGGCAAGGCCGGCGACGTCCGCTCCCCCTACGACACCAAGGCGGTCTCCGCCGACGGCCGCTCCGCGCTCGTCCAGCTCACCGTGAAGGGCGACCACGAGGAGGCCACCGCCAACGTCGGCGCCGTGGTCGACGCCGTCGCCGCCGTCCAGAAGCAGCACCCCGACCTCACCGTGGTGGAACTCGGCGACGCCAGCTCCGGCAAGTGGATGGACGAGCAGTTCGCCGACGACTTCGCCCGCGCTGAGTGGACGGCCGTCCCGCTCGCCCTCGGCATCCTGCTGGTCGCCTTCGGCGCGCTGGTCGCCGCCGTCCTGCCCGTCCTGCTCGCGATCACCGCCTTCGTCGCGGCCGGCGGACTCGTCGCCCTCAGCAGCGGAATCCTGCACACCAGCAACAGCGCCAGCTCGGTGATGC
Organism: Streptomyces sp. XY431; assembly: GCF_001279805.1. Lineage (NCBI taxonomy): Bacteria > Bacillati > Actinomycetota > Actinomycetes > Kitasatosporales > Streptomycetaceae > Streptomyces > Streptomyces sp. XY431. The sequence goes on along the minus strand of NZ_LGDO01000116.1, from coordinate 70,689 downwards.
TGCTGGTCGGCCTCGCCGTCGGCGTCGACTACTGCCTCTTCTACCTGCGCCGCGAACGCGAGGAGCGGGCCGCCGGACGCGACCTCGACACCTCGCTGCGGATCGCCGCCGCCACCAGCGGCCGGGCCGTACTGGTCTCCGGCGTCACCGTGGTGATCGCGATGGCCGGCATGTTCCTCACCGGCATCGCCGAGTTCAAGGCCATGGCGTACGCCACCATCGTGGTCGTCGTCACCGCCGTGCTCGGCTCGCTCACCGTGCTGCCCGCACTGCTCTCGATGCTCGGCGACCGGGTCGACAAGGGCCGGGTGCCCTTCCTCCACCGGCTCCGCCGCCCCGGCGCCGCCACCACCGGCGGCCGGTTCTGGAACGCCGTGCTCACCCCGGTGCTGCGCCGACCGCTGGCCGCCGCCGCCCTGTCCGGCGCCGTCCTGATCGGCCTGGCCGCGCCGCTGCTCACCATGCACACCGCCAACCTGACCTTCCAGCAGCAGCTGCCGAAGGGCAACGAGCTGGTCGCCGTCTCGCAGAAGATCGAGGCGGCCTTCCCCGGCAGCCCCGCGCCCGCCTCCGTGGTGATCAAGGCCACCGACATCGACTCCCCCGCGATGACCGCCGCGATCGCCGACCTCAAGGCCCGCGCCCTGGCCTCCGGCCGGATGCACGGACCGGTCGACGTCACCGTCCACCCCGAGCAGAACGTCGCCACCGTCGACATCCCGCTCAACGGCAGCGGCAACGACGCGGTCAGCAACGCCGCCCTGCGCACCCTGCGCGAGGACCTCGTGCCCGCCACCGTGCTCGCCGTGCCCGGCACCGAGGCCCCGGTCACCGGCCGCACCGCCGGCTCCTACGACTTCAACGCCAAGATGACCGGATCGATGCCGGTGGTCTTCGGCTTCGTGGTGGTCTTCGCCTTCCTGCTCATGCTCACCTCCTTCCGCTCGCTGGCCGTCGCCGGCACCGCCGTGGTGCTCAACCTGCTCTCGGTCGGCGCCGCGTACGGGGTGCTGACGCTGGTCTTCCAGCACGGTGTCGGGGCCTCGCTGCTCGGCACCGAGGGCGTCGGCGCGGTCGAGTCCTGGGTGCCGCTGTTCCTCTTCGTGATCCTCTTCGGCCTCTCGATGGACTACCACGTCTTCGTGGTCTCCCGGATCAAGGAGGGCCGCGACCGGGGCCTGCCCACCCGGGCCGCGATCGCCCACGGCATCCGCTCCACGGCCGGGGTGGTCACCAGCGCGGCCGTGATCATGGTGGCGGTCTTCGCGGTCTTCGGCACCCTCTCCATGCAGGCCATGAAGCAGATGGGCGTCGGCCTCGCGGTCGCGGTGCTGATCGATGCGACGATCATCCGCGCGGTGCTGCTGCCCTCGGTGATGACCCTGCTCGACGAGCGCAACTGGTACCTGCCGCGCTGGCTCGCCTGGCTGCCCGACTTCTCCCACGGCGAGACCGTCCCGCCGCTCGGCGCCGGCGCCCCGCTCGCCCCGCTCGCCCCGGCCGCCGCCACCGCCGAACCGACCGTCCCGCAGGCCCGGCACCGCCGGATCGGGGTCTGACCCTTCCCCACCGGGCCCCCGGGCCCGCAGACCCCGGACGACCGCCGGGCCCCGCATCGCGCGGGGCCCGGCACCCGTTTGCCAGAATGATCGACCGTCCTCACCCGGCTGTCACGAAGGAAACCGACCCTCATGCTCCGCTTCGACGAGGGGCGGGCGCGGCTGCTGCTCGCCCGTGCCTGCGAGTCCGCCGGCCTGCCCGACCCCGCCGACGCCCGGCTGCTCGCCCTCGGCGAGAACGCCGTCTTCGACCTCGGCGACCCGGCCGTGGTCGCCAAGGTCGGCCGCACGCCCGAACTGCACGACCGGGCCCGCCGTGAACTCGCCGTCGCCGACTGGCTGGCCGGCCACGGCGTCCCGGTGGTCCGCCCCTACGACGCGGTGCCCGCCGGACCGCGGCTCGCCGACGGTCACCCGGTCACCTTCTGGCACCGGCTCGCCCCCGCCGAGCGGCCCGCCCGCCCGGTGGACCTCGCCCCGCTGCTGCACGCCGTGCACCGGCTGCCCGACCCGCCGTTCGCCCTCGGCCGCCGCGACCTGCTCGCCCCCGTGGAACGCTGGCTCGCCTCCGCCGAGGGCCACGTCGACCCGGCCGACGTCGACTTCCTGCGCGACCGCCGGGACTCCTTCGCCGCCGCGGCGGCCGAGCTCGTCCCGCACCTGCCGACCGGGGTGATCCACGGCGACGCGCTGCCGCGCAACGTCCACGTCGGTCCGGACGGGCCCGTCCTGCTCGACCTGGAGTTCGTCGCGCACGACCTGCGCGAGCACGACCTGGTGGTGCTCGCGCTCAGCCACGACCGGTACGGCGTGCCGGACGAGGACTACCGGGAGTTCACCGGGGCGTACGGCTGGGACGTGCGCGAGTGGCCCGGCTTCGCGGTGCTGCGCGGGGCCAGGGAGACGGCCAGCGCCTCCTGGGTCGCCCAGCAGGCACCGGGCAACCCGGCGGCACTGGCCGAGTTCCGGCGCCGGGTGGACTCGCTGCGGACGGGCGCCACCGAGGTGCGCTGGTACCCGTTCTGACCACGCACCGGGCGGCCGTGCCGGTGGCCGCCCGTGAGCCGGTACTCCCGTGAGCCCGTTCAGCCGTAATCCCGTTCAGCGGTACGCCCGTTCACCGGCAAGCCCTGCACTCCGCGCCATGGCCACCGCCGCCCTCGAACGCCTCGCCGCCCTGCACCGCGAGGGCTCCCTCGACGCGGCCGGGTTCACCGCCGCCAAGGCCCTGCTGCTGCGGACCGGGCTCAGCGCAGGGGCCAGCGGGGGTCTATGACCGCCTCCGGGTCCTTGGCCCGGCGCAGCCACGCCTGGAGGTCCTCGGCCCAGGCCCGGTGCCAGTCGATCTGACGGGCGTGGAGTTCGGCCACCGGGACGTCCCCGACCTGCTCCGGGTAGCGCTCGGCGAGGGCGACCGCGACCCGGACGGCGGCGAGGGCGTCACTGCCCGCCTCGTGGGCGTCGGTCAGCTCGACGCCGTACACCTCGCAGACCCGCTGCAGGGTCCGGGAGCCCTTGCGGTACTTGTCCACCGCGCGGTCGATCACCAGCGCGTCGAGCACCGGCACGACCGGCCCGCCGAGCCGCTCGGCCAGCGCCGGCAGCCCGTGCCGGCGCAGCTCGGCGTCGAGCATCGAGAGGTCGAACGGGGCGTTGAACGCCACCACCGCCCGCCCCTCGGCGAGCCGCGCGCACAGCGCGCCGGCTATCTCGTCCACCGCCTCCTTGGCGGGCCGCCCCTTGGCCCGCGCCAGGTCGTCCCCGATCCCGTGGATCGCCGCCGCCTCGGCGGGGATCGGCACCCCCGGGTCGAGCAGCCACCCGGTGGCATCCAGCCGGCGGTCCCCGACGGTGTCCACGAGGGCGGCCGTGACAATCCGGTCCACGGCCGGGTCGGTACCCGTGGTCTCCAGGTCGAAGCCGACCAGTGGCTGCTGCCACCAGCTCATAGGAATGCGTCCTTCCGTCCTCCACTCGAACAGCCCCTATCATCACCCGCCCCTCCGACAATCCGGCCCCTGGGTCCGTCCCCGGGCGCCCGGCGCGGGCCCCGGTCCCCCGGTCAGGCCGGGGCGAGGAGGGTGCGGCCGAGCCAGTCGGCGGCGTCCTGGGCACCGGGGAGGACGTAGAAGTAGCCGCCGCCGGTGGGGCGGAGGAAGCGGGCGAGGGGTTCGTCGATCAGGCGGGTCTGGACAGTCTCGAACTGGCGGGCGATGTCGCGCTGGTAGCAGCAGAAGGCGAGGCCGAGCTCGGGGACGCCGCCCGCATCGAGGCCGCGGTCGTAGTTGAAGGCGCGGCGCAGGATCCGGTCGGCGCGGGTGGCGTCGGTGCGGGGGTTGGCGAGGCGGATGTGGGAGTCGAGGGCGATCACGGCGCCGTCCGGGTCCTGGGTGAAGTCGGGGGTGTCGCCCTCCTTGGTGCGGCCGAGCGGGGCGCCGTCGGACTTGCGGCGGCCGATGATCCGCTCCTGCTCGCGCAGGGGCAGTTCGTCCCACGGGACGACCAGGGTGCGGATGGCGCGGATCACCTGGTAGCTGCCGCCGACGGCCCAGGCCGGTCCGCCGGCGTCGGCGCCGACCCAGACCAGGGCGTCCATCTGCTGGGCGGAGCCGGTGTCGGGGTTCTGGATGCCGTCCTTGAAGCCGAGCAGGTTGCGGGCGGCGCCGGCGGGGCGGGCGCGGTTCTGGTAGCCGTCGAGCTGCCAGCGCGGGCTGAGCGACTTGCTGGTGGCGCGCAGCAGGTCGCGGATCGCGTGCTGGACGGTGTCCCGGCTGGTGGCGCAGACCTGGAGGGAGAGGTCGCCGTGGCACTCGGCGGGGCGCAGGCCGTCGTTGGGGAAGGCGCGCATCGCGGTGAGCCCGGCGGGGCGGGCGTCGGCGAGGCCGTAGCGGGCGTCGAAGAGGGAGGCGCCGACGCCGACGGTGACGGTGAGGTCGTCGGTGGGCAGGGCGGCGGGGCCGAGGGTGCCGCTGTCGGAGGGCGCGGCGCCGGGGCCGAGGTCGGGCGGGGTGCCGCCGTCGGTGAGGAAGCGGATCCGGTCGGTGAGGGTGCGCAGCAGGGCGGCCAGTGCGGCCCGGTCGTTGACGTGGACGTCGAGGGCGAGGAAGGTGCCGTAGCCGGGGGGCGGGTTGAGGATGCCGGCCTGGTGGACGCCGTGGAAGGGGATCCGACCGGTGGTGGCGACGGGTGCGCCCGGGGCGGGGCCGCCGGCGCCGAGGGTGAGGGCCCCGACGGCGCCGGCGCCGAGCGCGGTGCGGACGAAGGTGCGGCGCGAGGTGCCGGGGGCGCCGGGCTCGGTCGTGTGCTGACTGGTCAACGGCGGGCCTTCCGGGGCGGCGGAGCACGAGGGGGAGGCGGGCCCGGGACCGGGCCGCTGATCATGGAATCGACGCTAGCAACGCCCACCCCGGCCCGCCTCCGCTCGCCGCCCGGAAGGGGGAGCCGCACGGGCCCTACCGGCGGAAGGCGAAGCCGCCCCGGACGAGGTGGAGGCCGGGGTCGGTCGGGGCCTGGCAGGCGGTGGCGGCCGGTGGGGCGGTCGGCTCCGCCGGGACGCCGCTCCAGCCGACCCGCAGCCGCCCCTGCTCGTCGTGGCGGAAGCCGAGGGCCACCTCGGGGTGCCAGTCGCTCGGGAACGGCGGCACCGGGTCCAGGCCCGGGCCGGCGGTGTAGGTCACCGAGTCGACGGTGCCGGTGAGGACGACGGTCCCGTCCCGCTCGGTCAGGCAGTCCACCCGGATCTCGGCCCGGGCGGCGAACTCCCGGTCGGTGCCCCGGTCGAAGACGTGCTGGATGGTGGCGTGCCCCCGGCTCCCGGTGGACGGGCGCCCGGTGGTGTGGGCGTCCACGCCCAGGGTGATCAGCTGGCTGGGCTCGGGGACCGGCCCGAACAGGTCGAGCCTGGCCCAGCCGTGCAGGCTCGCGCTCGACCGCTCGGTGCCCGAGAACGCCGGGGCGGATGCCGGAGCGGACGCCCCGGCAGCTGCCGTGGACGCCGGGGCGGCGGCGGCGAAGGTCGGGGTGGCGAGCACCAGGGCGCTCGCCGTCACGGCGCCCAGCAGGAGTGTGCGCATGGTCGGACCTCGGTTCCTCGGAGGGTGGCCGGGCCGCTCCGGCCCGGTGCTTCCAAGGTGCCGGTCGCGACACCCGCGCCACTTCCGCCGCGAGAGGGACCGTCTCCCCCGCCCGGGGGAGACGGGGGTCAGGACGACGGGAGTCAGGACACCGGGCGGGAGTCCGCCCAGATGCCCTCGAACTCCTCGCGGTAGACCTCCAGCAGTCCGGCGTCCGTGCCGCCCGGCTCCTGGCCGGCGCCGCCGCGCAGCACCAGCGCGGGCGACTCCATGCCGCGGGCGCGCCGCAGGTACGGCTGGACGACGCCGAGGTCGCGGGTCTGCCGCCGGCCGCCGGGGGCCGTCGCTCCCGCCGGCGTGCCCTCGACCAGGTAGGCGGTGAACCTCGGGGTCTCGTCGAACACCCGGATCTCGAAGCCGCCCTGGTCGCGCAGCGCGGCGCGGACCCGGCGGACGTGCAGGATGTTCATCTGGATGGAGCGGCCCAGCTCGCCGCGTCCGAGCCCGAGTTCGCGCTCGCGGCGGCGGACGGCGCTGCTGGCCGGGTTGAGGAAGAGCAGCCGGACCCGGCAGCCCTCGGTGGCGAGCCGGACCAGCCGCTTGCCGGTGTAGTTCTGGCAGAGCATGCCGAGGCCGATGCCGAGCGCGTCGAGCCGCCGGGCGCCGTCGAGGAGGTCCTCGACCGGCAGGTCCCGCTGGAGCCGGACCCGGTCGGGGTGGACGGCGACGACGTCCGCGTACCGGCCGGCGACCAGGGACTCGACCACGTCCGCGGGCACGGCCCCGGTGCCGCCGTCGAGCAGGGCGAGCAGCCGGGCGGCGGCCCGTTCGGCCTGGGCGAGCACGGTCGGGGTGAGGACGCGGTTGCGGGAGACGACGTGCCGGGCGACCTCCAGCTCGTCGAGGGCCAGCTCGATCTCCCGGCGGTCGGCCAGGTAGGGCTCGAAGCAGGGCCAGTGCTGGACCATCAGTTCGCGCAGCTGCGGCAGGGTGAGGAAGACCAGCGGGTCGTCGTCGGCCGGGTCGAGCAGGTAGCCCTTGCGGCGGCTGACCTCGCGGACGGCGCCGGCCCGGTGCGCCCACTCCTCGCCGGCCGGGCCGGCCGCGGCGGTGACCCAGTCCTCGCCGTGGGCGGGCGCGTAGATCGGGTGCAGCACCTCGTCGACGAGCGAGCGGAGCCGCTGCTCGACCAGGTTGAGCCAGACGTAGGCGCGGCCGGAGAGCCTGACCCGCTGGTAGGCGTCCTCCCACTCGGCGCCGGACCAGGCGAGCGCGGGGACCTCGACCGGCCCGCCCTGGGCGGGGACGAGCGAGCGCCCGCCGGTCAGGGCGGGGCGCATGACCACCGTCGGCGCCTCGCTGCGGGCGCCGCCACGGTCGGGGCCGCCGGGCCCACCGCCACGACCGCCGGCGGGGAACACCATGCGCACCTCACCTGGTTCCTGTCGTGAGCCGGCCGGGGCCGCTCGGAGCTGTCTGCCTGTCCGCCTGTCCGCCGTCCGACCGGTCGGCCGCTCGGCGTACCGGGCGACCGGACGACCGGTCGGCGCACCGCCGACGCACCGCCGGTTCGCCGACGGTTCGCCTGATGGATCGCCATGAGTCCCGAACAGCCGGACGATCAAGGGTACTGCCCGCCGCGAACCGCCCGCAGCCGGTTGGGGCACGGCGGCGGCCGGGCCGCCGGGACACCCCAACCGTCTCACCCGCCCCGCCCACCACGAAAGCCCCTCGACGGAGCCGCGAGGGCGCCACGGCCACTCATGACGGCTCGTGACGACGCGCGCGGACACCCGTTCGGGCGAATACGGCACAAATGGACCCGCCGCCGGGGGAAGCGTCGGGGAGTATGCGGACTGTGCCGCCGTGTGCCGTGGGTCACGGTGCCCGAGCGGCGCATGCCCGGCCGCAAGGCCGGGAAGAGAGTGCCTCCGAGGTCCGGGCCCGACCATCGGACTCCACATCAGTTCTCCTTCTACGCAAGGAAGTTGAGGAACCATGCAGGTCTGGCCAGGGACCTCCTACCCCCTCGGTGCCACCTACGACGGGGCCGGCACCAACTTCGCCGTGTTCTCGGAGAGCGCCGACCGGATCGAGCTCTGCCTGCTCGACGAGGACGGTTCGGAGTCCTCCGTCGAACTGCGCGAGACCGACGCCTTCGTCCGGCACGCCTACCTCCCGGGCGTCCAGCCGGGCCAACGCTACGGATTCCGCGTCCACGGCCCCTACAACCCGGGCCTCGGCCAGCGGCACAACAGCGCCAAGCTGCTGCTGGACCCGTACGCCAAGGCGATGAGCGGGAACATCGACTGGGACGAGTCGGTCTACGGCTACCACTTCGGCGCCCCCGAGCGCCGCAACGACCTCGACTCGGCCCCGCACACCATGCACTCGGTGGTGATCAACCCGTACTTCGACTGGGGCACCGACCGGCCGCCCCGCACCGACTACCACCGCACAGTGCTCTACGAGGCCCATGTGAAGGGCCTGACCAAGCTGCACCCGGGGATCCCCGAGGAGATCCGCGGCACCTACGCGGGCGTCGCCCACCCCGCCGTGATCGAGCACCTCGCCAAGCTCGGCGTCACCGCGATCGAGCTGATGCCGGTGCACCAGTTCGTCCGCGACCACCGGCTGCGGGACCTCGGGCTGGCCAACTACTGGGGCTACAACACCATCGGCTTCTTCGCCCCGCACTCCTCCTACTCCTCCACCGGCGACCGGGGCCAGCAGGTGCAGGAGTTCAAGTCGATGGTGAAGGCGCTGCACGCGGCCGGCATCGAGGTCATCCTCGACGTGGTCTACAACCACACCGCCGAGGGCAACCACCTGGGCCCGACGCTCTCCCTGCGCGGCCTCGACAACGTCTCCTACTACCGCCTCGCCCGGGACCAGCGGTTCTACGAGGACACCACCGGCACCGGCAACAGCCTGCTGATGCGCAGCCCGCACGTGCTCCAGCTGATCATGGACTCGCTGCGCTACTGGGTCACCGAGATGCACGTCGACGGCTTCCGCTTCGACCTCGCCGCCACCCTGGCCCGGCAGTTCCACGAGGTGGACCGGCTCTCCTCGTTCTTCGACCTGGTCCAGCAGGACCCGGTGGTCTCCCAGGCCAAGCTGATCGCCGAACCCTGGGACCTCGGCGAGGGCGGCTACCAGGTCGGCAACTTCCCGCCGCTGTGGACGGAGTGGAACGGCATGTACCGGGACACCGTCCGCGACCTGTGGCGCGGCGAGAACGCCACCCTCGCCGAGTTCGGCTCCCGGCTCACCGGCTCCTCCGACCTCTACCAGGACGACGGCCGCCGCCCGATCGCCTCGATCAACTTCGTCACCTGCCACGACGGCTTCACCCTGCGCGACCTGGTCTCCTACAACGACAAGCACAACGAGGCCAACGGCGAGAACAACCGGGACGGCGAGTCCTTCAACCGCTCCTGGAACTGCGGGGTCGAGGGCCCCACCGAGGACCCGGGAACCGAGGAGCTGCGGGCCCGCCAGCAGCGCAACTTCCTCGCCACCCTGATGCTCTCCCAGGGCGTGCCGATGCTCTCCCACGGCGACGAGCTCGGCCGCACCCAGCACGGCAACAACAACACCTACTGCCAGGACAATCCGCTCAGCTGGGTGCACTGGCCGACCGGGGACGGGCCGGACGCCCGGCTGCTGGAGTTCACCCAGGGCATGGTCTGGCTGCGCCGCGACCACCCGGTGTTCCGGCGCCGCCGCTTCTTCCACGGCCGCCCGGTCCCGGGGCGGCCCACCGGCGAGGGCGGCGGGGCCGGCGCGTACGAGGACCTCACCGACATCGCCTGGTTCACGCCCGCCGGGGAGGAGATGACCAAACGCAACTGGGGTGCCAGCTACGCCAAGTCGCTCACCGTCTTCCTCAACGGCTACGCCATCTCGGAGCCGGACCGGCGCGGCGGGCGGATCGTCGACGACTCCTTCCTGCTGATGTTCAACGCGCACTTCGAGCCGCTGGAGTTCACCGTGCCGGCCGGGCACGGGCAGGAGTGGCAGGTCGTGGTGGACACCGCGCAGTCCCGGCTGCCCGCGCCGGGGACGGGCCCGGTGGTCAAAGCCGGGGACGTGCTCTGGCTCACCGACCGCTCGCTGATGGTGCTGCAGCGCCCGGCCTGAGTACCGGTACCCGCGGTGCGCCGGTGTGCCGACGGCCCTTGCGCAGCCGCCGTCGCACGGGCCACCGTGGTCCCCGGGGAGGCCGGAGCCTGCCCGGGGACCGGACCGAGGGGCGGCGGGGGCGATGGCGGGCGATCGGACGACCACGGCGGAGTTCCTGCTCGGGACGCTGCTCTCCGTCCCGGGGCGGGTCGCGGACGCGACGGTCCGGCGCCCGCCCCCGGAGCGGTGGGTGCTCGCACGCACCCGCACCCCCGCGGCGGAGGCCGCCCGGGCCGCCGAACACGCCCTGGTCGAGGGGCTGGTCGAACGGCTCGGCGCGGTCGACGGGGTCACCCTCGTCGTCGCCCAGCTGGACGACCGCCGGGTCACCCCCGGGCTCGGGCTCGACCCGGGCCGCCGTCTGGAGCTGGTCTGCCAGCTCGCCGCGACCGCCTACTTCGCCACCGCGCTGGACCCGCCGGAGCTGCTGCGCCGGATCGACGCGGCGGCCGTCGCCGACTGGGGCACCGGGGCGCACGCCGACCCCCGGCTGCCGCACCCGCCCGGTTCGGTCGCCGCCGCGCTGGCGTACTACCGCGACGGCGGCCGCCACCCGGACGGGTCGCCGCGCGAGCTCCCCGCGCTGTCCGTACCGGGGGCCCTGGGGGCGCGCCTGACCTGGGACGAGCCCGGCCGGACGCCGGTCGCGGAGCCGAGCCCGACCATGTTCAACAGCTCCTTCGCCCAGTACGCGGCCGACCCGGCCGCCGCCGAGGCGGTGCGGGCCGCCCGGGCCGAGCACGGCCGGATCCTCCGCCTCGGCCGTTCCGGCGCCGGCGGGCTGCAGCGTCCCGGCTACTTCACGGTGCCCCGGGGGTGGCGCCGCCGCGGGCACTGAGCGCCCCCACACACACCCACCCCCGACAGGCCCCGCTCACCTGTTCGGTCCAGCAACGGGTCTTGCCCCAGCGCCCCGCCGGGTAGGCATGGAGGCATGACCCACGCCGCCGAGCCCGCGCAGTCCCGCCCGGCCGCCGCCCCCGCCGCCGTGCCGTCGGCCAGCTACCGCCTCCAGCTCCAGCCCGGCTTCACCCTGCACGACGCCACCGCCGCCGTCCCCTACCTGGCCGCCCTCGGTGTCTCCCACCTGCACCTCTCCCCGCTGCTGGCCGCCGCGCCCGGCTCCACCCACGGCTACGACACCGTCGACCACGGCCGGATATCCGAGCAGCTCGGCGGCGAGGAGGCGCTGCGGGCGCTGGCCGCCGAGGCGCACCGGCACCAGCTGCGGCTGATCGCCGACGTGGTGCCCAACCACATGGCGGTCCCCGTCCCCGAGCACCTCAACCGGCCGCTCTGGGAGGTGCTGCGGGACGGCCCCGACTCGCCGTACGCGGACTGGTTCGACATCGACTGGACCGCCCAGCCGGGCCCGGTGGACGCCCCCGGACGCGGCCGGGTGCTGCTGCCCCTGCTCGGCGACCGGCTCGGCGCCGTGCTCGACCAGCTGGCCGTCGACGGCGACACCCTCCGCTACCACGACCACGTGCTGCCGCTGCGCCCCGGCACCGAGACGCTGCCGCTGCCCGAGCTGCTCGCCCGGCAGTGGTACCGCCCGGCCTGGTGGCGGCTGGCCCGCACCGAGCTGAACTACCGGCGGTTCTTCACCGTCAACGAGCTGATCGCCGTCCGGGTCGAGCGCCCCGAGGTGTTCGAGGCCACCCACGGCGTGCTGCTGCGGCTGCACCGCGAAGGCGTGCTGGACGGCTTCCGGATCGACCACCCGGACGGGCTCGCCGATCCGCGCGGCTACCTGGAGCGGCTGGCCGCGGCCACCGGCGGGGCCTACACGGTGGTGGAGAAGATCCTCACCGGCGACGAGCGGCTGCCCGCCGACTGGCCCTGCGCCGGCACCACCGGGTACGACGCGCTGCGCCGGATCGACGGGGTGCTCACCGACCACGCGGGCGCCTGCCGGCTGGCCGGGGCGTACCAGGCGTTCCTGACCGCCTCCCCCGACGGAGCCGCCGGGCCGGACCACGGCGAACCGTGCGCCGATCCGCACCCGGCGCTGGCCGCCGCCCGGCGGGGGCGGGCCGACATGACCGGGCCCGGTGGCGAGCTGTCCGCCGAGGTGGAGCGGCTGGTCCGGCTGGCCGTCCGGCTCGGCGCCGCCCACCCGGCGCACGCCGACCACCCGCCGGAGCGGCTGCGCGCCGCACTGGGCCGGCTGCTGACCGGCTACCCCGCGTACCGCCCCTACGTCCGCCCCGGGGAGCCGCTGCCGGAGACCTCCGCCGAGCAGCTGCATGCCGCCCGCGCGGCCGACGAGGGACCCACCGATGCCACCGACCGGTTCGTCGCCGAGCTCGCGGCGGGCGCGCTCGGGCGCGGGCCCGAACAGGACGAGTTCGCCGTCCGGTTCGGGCAGACCGCGGCCGCGGTGGCCGCCAAGGGCGTCGAGGACACCGCTTTCTACCGCTGGAACGCGCTGCTGAGCCTCAACGAGGTCGGCGGCGAGCCCGCCCGGCCCGGGGTGCGGCCGGCGGACTTCCACGCCTGGTGCCACTACGTCGAACGGCACTGGCCGCACACCATGACGGTGCTCTCCACCCACGACACCAAGCGCAGCGCCGACGCCCGGGCCCGGCTGGCCGTGCTGGCCGAGCAGCCCCGGGAGTGGGCCGCCGAGGCGGCGGCCTGGTCGACGGCGGCCGGGCACGGCACGGACTCGGGCACGGGCTCGGGCACGGGCACGGGCTCCGGCTCGGGCTCGGGTTACGGCTCCGCTTCCGGCCCGGGCCACGACCCGGACAGCGACTGGGTGCTCTGGCAGACCCTGGTCGCCGGCTGGCCGCTCTCCCCGGAACGGCTGGTCGCCGCCGTGCTCAAGGCGGCCCGCGAGGCGAAGCTCCGTACCTCCTGGACCACCCAGGACGTCCGCTTCGAACGCGCCCTCACCGACCGCGTCCACGGTGTCTTCGGCAACCCCGGGCTGCTGCCCCGGATCGAGGGGTACGTGGCCGGGCTCGCCCCGTACGCCCGCTCCAACACGCTCGCCGCCGCCCTGCTGCACCTCACCGTGCCCGGGGTGCCGGACCTCTACCAGGGCAGCGAGGAGCCGCTCCACACCCTGGTCGACCCGGACAACCGGCGCCCGGTCGACCTCGGCGCGCTGGCCGTGCGGCTCACCGACTCGCCGACCGCCCGCACCGGCGACCTGGCCCGGGAGAAGCTGCACCTCACCACCACCGCCCTGCACCTGCGCCGCACCCGGGAGTTGGGCGCCCACCGCCCGCTCACCGCCGTCGGCCCGGCCGCCGGCCACCTGCTCGCCTTCGGACGCGGCCCGGACGTCCTCACCGCCGTCACCCGGCTGCCGTACCGGCTCGCCCGGACCGGCGGCTGGCACGACACCGTGCTGCACCTGCCCGAGGGGCCGGGCTGGACGGACGAACTGACGGAACGTCATTTCCCGTCGGGCCCGGTCCCGGTGGGCGAACTGCTGGCCGGCGACCGGCCGGTGGTCCTGCTGACCAGGAGGGGCACGTCATGAGGTACCAGGTCTGGGCCCCGAACGCCGCCGACCGGGTCGAGGTGGCGGTCGACGGCGCGCACCACCCGCTGGCCCGGGACCTCGTCCGCGCCGGGTGGTGGCAGGGCGACGCACCCGCCGGGGACTACGCGTTCGTCCTGGACGGCGGGCGCCCGCTGCCGGACCCGCGCTCGCCCCGGCAGCCGCACGGCCCGGACGGACCCAGCCGGGCCGTCGACCATGCCGCGTTCAACTGGTCGCACACCGGCTGGCGCGGCCGCCCGCTGCCCGGAGCGGTGCTGTACGAGCTGCACATCGGCACCTTCACGGCCGCCGGCACCTTCGAGGCGGCCGCCGAACGACTGGACCACCTGGTCGAGTTGGGCGTCGACTTCGTCGAGCTGATGCCCGTCTGCCCGTTCCCCGGCAAGCACGGCTGGGGGTACGACGGTGTGTCGCTGTGGGCCGTGCACGAGCCCTACGGCGGCCCCGAGGGCCTCAAGCGCTTCGTCGACGCCGCCCACCGCAAGGGCCTCGGCGTCGTCCTCGACGTGGTGCACAACCACCTCGGCCCGGCCGGCAACTACCTCCCCGCCTTCGGCCCCTACTTCACCGACCGGCACCACACCCCGTGGGGCTCGGCGGTCAACCTGGACGCGCCCGGCTCCGACGAGGTGCGCGCCTATCTGATCGGCAGCGCGCTCGGCTGGCTGCGCGACTACCGGATCGACGGCCTGCGGCTGGACGCCGTGCACGCCCTGGCCGACGACCGGGCGGTGCACTTCCTGGAGGAACTCGCCACCGAGGTCGACCGGTTGGCGGTGGCGACCAACCGCCCGCTGTTCCTGGTCGCCGAGTCCGACCTGAACGACCCGCGCACCACCGCGCCCCGCGAGGCCGGCGGGCAGGGGCTCGCCGCCCAGTGGAGCGACGACTTCCACCACGCCCTGCACTGCGCCCTGACCGGTGAGTCCCAGGGCTACTACGGGGACTTCGCCGCCGCACCGCTCGCCGCCGTGGCGCGGACCCTCACCCGGGGGTACTTCCACGACGGCGGGTGGTCCTCGTTCCGCGGCCGCCACCACGGCCGCCCGTTCCCGCCCGCCCACGGCCACCGGCTGCTCGGCTACCTGCAGACCCACGACCAGGTGGGCAACCGGGCGCTCGGCGACCGGATCTCCACCAGCGTCTCCCCCGGCCGGCTCGCCTGCGGGGCCGCGCTGGTGCTCACCTCACCGTTCACCCCGATGCTGTTCATGGGCGAGGAGTGGGGCGCGGCCACGCCCTGGCAGTACTTCACCGACCACACCGACCCGAACCTCGCCGAGGCCGTCCGCCGGGGCCGGCGGCGGGAGTTCACCGAGCACGGCTGGGCGGCGGACTCGGTGCCGGACCCGCAGGAGCCGGCCACCGTACTGCGCTCGGTGCTCGACTGGACCGAGCCCCGGCGCGGGCCGCACCGGGCGCTGCTGGACTGGAGCCGGACGCTGATCCGGCTGCGGCGGGAGCACCCGGAGCTGACCGATCCCGATCTGGCCGCCGTCCGGGTCGAGTTCGACGAGGACGCCCGCTGGCTGGTGGTGCACCGGGGACCGTACCGGGTGGCGGTGAACCTGGGGACGGCGGCGGCCGCGGTGCCGGCGGCCGGCGAGGTGGTGGCCGCGTTCGGGGGGCACCACCGCTCCGGGGACCGGCTGACCCTCGATCCGGACTCGGTCGCGGTGGTCCGCCGCTGACGGTCCCCGCGTCGGCCCGACGTCGCCAGTACTTCCCGGGTCGCCAGTACTTCCCGGGTCGCCGCCGCTACTTCAGGAAGCCGTCGATCCGCTCCCGCAGCCCGTGCGCATCCAGCCCGTAGGCGGCCAGGTGCTCGGGGATCGAGCCGTACTGCCGGTGCTCCGCCTGCGGCACCCCAAGGGCCAGCAGCCGGTGCGGCCGGTCGGCGAGCGCCTCGTGCGCCGCGTTGGCGGAGGTGCCGACCAGGTACGGCTCGACCAGCACCACGTCCGCCCGCCGCCCGGTGGCGGCCCGCAGCGCGGCGCCGTCGAAGGGCCGGACGGTGGCCGCGTACAGCACGGTGACGTCCAGGTTGGCGGTGGCGGCGAGGACGGCGTCCAGCATCGGGCCGACCGCGACCACCGTGCCCCGGCCGCCCTCGCGGACCACCGTGAACCGGCCCGGCTCGACCTTCACCGCCCGCTCGTTCTGGTGCGCGGACAGCCGGACGTACACCTTGCGGTCGCCGTCGGCCACCGCGTGCCGCAGCAGCCGCTCCGCCTCGTCCGGGTGGCCGGGCACGTGCACCGTCCAGTCGGCCAGGGTGTCCAGCAGGGCGACGTCGCCCGGCGCCATGTGGGTGCGGCCGCCGGCCGGCCAGTCGTAGGAGCCGGCCGCGCTCACCAGCACCGCGCCGACACCCTGGTGGTTGAGGTCCAGCTTGACCTGCTCGAACGGCCGCTCGATCAGGAAGCTGGCGAAGGTGTGGGCGATCGGCCGCATCCCGGTGAGCGCCAGTCCGGCGGCGGCGCCGATCAGCAGCTGTTCGCGGATGCCGACGTTGACCAGCCGGTCCGGGTGCCGCTCGGCGGCCTGCTGGAAGCCCGCGGCGCTGATGTCCGCGAGGACGAGGGCGAGCCGGGGGTCCTCGTCCAGCAGACCGGAAGTGACCTCGATGAAACGGTCGCGCATGGTGTCCATGGATGTTCGGGCCCTTTCCGGCTCAGGAGTTCTTCGGTTCGACGCGGGCGACCACGACCCGCGGCCGGCCCGGGTGCCCGGCGGTGTACGCCGCGTGCAGGGCCTCGTGGTCACGGCCGTCCACGGTCTCCGCCGACCAGCCCTCGGCGGCGAAGCGCGCCGCGATGCCGCCGCGCCAGCCGTGCGTGGCGGAGGAGTTGTCGATCACCAGGGCGTGCAGCCGGTCCAGGCCGTAGGCCCCGGCGAAGGCCACCGCCTCGTGGTTGGAGCCCTCGTCGAACTCCGCGTCGCCGAGCAGCACCCAGACCGCCGGGTCGTGCAGCCCTTGGGCGCGCAGGCCGAGCGCGGTGCCGACCCCGATCGGCAGCCCGTGCCCCAGCGAGCCCGAGCTGATCTCCACTCCGGGGACCAGCAGCCGGTCCGGGTGGTGGCCGAGCGGCGAGTCGTACGCGCCGAAGCTGGGCAGCACCTCCGGGTCGAGGAAGCCCTTGGCCGCCAGCACCGCGTAGTACGCCATCGGGCCGTGGCCCTTGGAGAGCAGGAAGCGGTCCCGGTCCTGGGCCTGCGCCGTCTCCGGGGTGACCCGCAGGACCCGGTCGTAGAGCACCCACAGGGCGTCCAGGGTGGAGGTCGCGGCCGGGCCGTGCTTCTCGTCGCCGGTCATCAGCGCCATCAGGCCCGGCAGGTCGCCGAAACCGGAGGTAGTGGTTCGGGTGCGGTTCGTCATGCCTCCGATGCTGCAACCTGAAGTCGGCTTCAAGTCAAGCGCTACAGTGTCCCCCATGATCGCCAACCGGCCGAGCCGCCACGACCTGCTCACGATCGGCCAGCTCTCCGAGCGGAGCGGCCTCGCGACCTCCGCGCTGCGCTACTACGAGCGACTGGGACTGATCCACGCCACCCGCACCACCGGCAACCAGCGCCGCTACACCCGCGGCACCCTGCGCCGGATCGCCTTCGTCCGCGCCGCCCAACGGGTCGGACTCTCCCTGGACGAGGCCAAGGTCGCCCTCGACCGCCTCCCCGAGCACCGCGCCCCCAGCGGCACCGAGTGGGACGGGGTCGCGCAGTCCTGGCAGAGCCGGATCGACGAGCAGATCGCCGAGCTGGAGCGGCTCAAGGCCAAGCTCACCGGCTGCATCGGCTGCGGCTGCCTCTCGCTCACCCGCTGCGGGCTCTACAACGCCGCCGACCGCGCGGGCGCGACCGGCCCCGGCGCCCGCTACCTGCTCACCCGCGACCCGGCCACCGGCCCCGAGCCCGCGCCGACGGACGGGCCGGACAGCGTCTGACCTGGCGGACGCGCCGCGGCGTGCGCGGCGTGCGCGGCGCGCCCGCCAGGCCGCCGGGGTCGCGCGCTCTAGCGTGGGCGGGTCGCCGCAGGTAACGAGGCTGGAGCCGCTGATGAACCGCCGTTCTTCCCGTCCGTTCCGTTCCGTCCGTTCCTTCCGTCCCTTCCGGACCGCCCTCGTGGGCCTGGCGGTGGGCGGGGTGCTGCTCGGGGGCACCGGCTGTTCGAGCGGCGGGGGCGGTTCCTCGTCCTCCTCGTCGGCTTCGGCTTCGGTGCCCTCCTCCGCCGCTCCCTCCTCGGCCACTTCCTCGGCCGCCAGCTCCGCCGCCTCCACCGCCGCTTCCACCGCCGCCTCCTCCGCTCCGGCCGGGGCGGTGACCGTGACGATCAAGGACTTCAAGTTCGGCCCCGCCACCCTCACCGTGGCTCCGGGCACCAAGATCACCGTCACCAACCAGGACTCCGCCGGCCACACCCTCACCGCCATCGCCCCCAACGCCGGGGCGTTCGACACCGGCCTGCTGGAACAGGGCAAGTCGGCGACGATCACCGCCCCCACCGCCCCCGGCTCGTACCCGTTCCACTGCGACGTCCACCCGAACATGACGGGCACCCTCGTCGTCCAGTGACCGTTCGTGTCGGACCCACCGCCTAGCCTCGGGACGGAACCACCCGCAGGAAAGGCCCGCCCATGATCGTCGACCGCATACGCGTCCATCCGCAGCTCGTCGACCCGGACGACCGCGACGAATGGCCGTGGACGGTGCCCTGCGTGGGCGCGCTGCTCGGGGCGGGGGTGGCGCTGCCCGCGCCGGTGACCTTCCTGGTCGGCGAGAACGGCAGCGGCAAGTCGACCCTGGTCGAGGCGGTGGCGGAGGCGTTCGGGCTGGACTCCTACGGCGGGCGCGGCGGCTCCCGCTACGCCTCGCCGCGCGCGAAGAGCGTTCTCGGCGAGCGCCTCCACCTCGACTTCACACCGCGCGGGCTCGCCATGGCCTCGGGCCCGCGCGCCAAGCGGCGCGGCTTCTTCCTCCGGGCCGAGACGGCGATGGGGATGATGGAGGAGAAGCAGGGCTGGCCCGGCTACTGGGAGGAACGGACCGACCTGATGAGCCACGGCGAGGGGTTCCTCACCGTGTTCGAGTCGATGTTCCAGGGGCCCGGGCTGTACGTACTGGACGAGCCGGAGGCGGCGCTGTCCTTCACCTCCAGCCTGCGTCTGGTCGCCCTGCTCGCCGAACTGGGCCGCGGCGGTGCCCAGGTGATCTGCGCGACCCACTCCCCGATCCTGGCCTCCGTGCCGGGCGCGGCGGTCCTGGAGGTCGGCGAGCACGGGATCCAGCCGACCCGGTGGCAGGACCTCGCGATCGTCGACCACTGGCGCCGCTACCTGGAACGGCCCGAGGCCTACCTCCGGCACCTGCTCTGAGCCTCCCGCCGCGGAACGTTCGCGCCGCCGCAGCCGAGCGGCACCCAACGCAGCCGCCGCCGGGGACGCGCCCCGCACACCCGCTCAGGCGCGCAGCTCCGCCAGGTCCTCCGCACCGAGCACGAGACCACCCGCCGCGAGGTTCTCCTCCAGGTGGTCGAGCGACCCGGTACCCGGAATCGCCAGCACCGACGGCGAGGCCGCCAGCAGTGCGCCGAGCGCCACCTGCGAGGTGGTCGCGCCCACCCGGGCGGCGACCCGGCCGAGCCGTTCGAGGTCGAGCGGGACCAGGCCCCCGCCGAGCGGGAAGTACGGCACGTACGCGATACCCGCCGCCTCGCAGTCGGCCAGCAGCCCCGCACCGTTCTCGAACGAGTTGTTCTGCACCGCCGCGACGGGCGCGACCGCCCGCGCCTCGGCGAGCTGGGCGGCGTCGACGTTGCTCACGCCCAAGTGCCGGATCAGCCCCTCCTCGCGGAGCTCGGCGAGCACCGCGAACCGCTCCGCGATCGACTCGGCGCCCGGCCCGGTCAGCCCGCCCACCCGCAGGTAGACCAGGTCCAGCCGGTCCAGCCCGAGGGCCCGCAGGTCCGCCTCCACCAGGCCGCGCAGCTGACCCGGCCCCGCCTGCCCGCTCGGCACACCGTCCGGACCGGGCAGCGGACCGACCTTGGTCGCGATCACCAGGTCGTCCCGGTACGGGGTCAGCGCCCTGCGGATCAGTTCGTTCGCGCGCACCGCTCCGCGGTTGTAGAAGCCGGCCGTGTCGATGTGGTTCACCCCGAGCTCGACGGCGCGCCGGAGCACCGCGATGCCGGTCGCCGGATCCCGCGGCGGGCCGTCGAAGGTGCCGGCCGCGAGGCGCATCGCGCCGAAGCCGAGCCGGTGGACAGGGAGGTCGCCGCCGAGGGGGAAGGTCGTGGTCGTCATGCGTCCCATGCTGTCCGCCGCCGCGAACCCCGGCGAGACCGTGGCCAGTTGCTGCCAGACTGGACGGATGAGCCATGAGCAGGTGTTCTCGGTCCACGGCGACGCGGAACTGACCGCGCGCGCCGGCCATCTCTTCGAGTCCGCGCAGACCGAGTTCCTGTGCGCGGCCAGGGACCTCCGTACCTGGTCCCGACCGGAGGCGAGGGCCGCGGTCCAGGCCCGGATGCGGGACGCCGCCGCGCCCGGCTTCACCACCCGCAAGCTCCTCAGCCCGGTCGCCCTCGCCGACGAGGAGGCCCGCGTCCACCTGCGGCTGGTGCAGGACGCGGGCGCCCTCGTCCGGATCAGCGGCTCACCGCTGCCGCACGAGACCATCCTCATCGACCGGCGGGTGATGATCCTGGCGGGCCGGGAGAACCCCGCCGGCCGCGAGTACACCGTGACCACGTCGCAGGCCCTGATCGACGGCGTGCACGCGCTCTTCCAGGCCGCCTGGGACAGTGCCGTCGACCTCGACGTCTACCTGTCCGGCGACGTCCCGCACCTCGACGCGGACGGCCGCACGATCCTCCGCTCCCTCGCCTCCGGGCTCACCGACGAGGTGGCGGCCCGGCGGCTCGGCGTCTCGCTGCGCACCTACCGGCGGCGGGTGGCCGAACTGATGGCACGGCTCGAAGCCGGCTCCCGCTTCCAGGCCGGCCTGCGCGCGGGCGAGTTGGGGCTGCGCCGGGCGTAACCGCCGACGTACGGCCCGGCTGCGGGAGGGGTCGGGGAGGAGAACGGACAGGCCCGAGCCTCAGAAGCGTGGGCGGCCGTAGTCGCAGCGAACGGAGTGAGGCCGTGGGTGGCGGCGGGCGGCGCGGGGCGCTTCGACGCGCATCTGCTGGGCGGCGAGGTCGGCCTGCTGGCGGGCCAGCAGGATTTCCATGCCGAGGTCGGGGGAGACGGCGCACAGCTCACCGCGGCGTTCGGCGGAGGGGCGCAGCAGGGCGAGTTCGCCGAGTCGGTCGAGGACGGTCCTGACCTGGCGTTCGTCCTGGTCCAGGCGCTGTGCGAGTACGGTGATGCCGTCGCCGGGGTGAGCGAGCATCACGCGGTGGACGGCCTCGGCGTCGGTGTCCAAGCCCAGCGCGGTGAGCACTTGTCCCCCCGGGGTGGTTCGTACACGCATCCGGAGAGTCATGGCACACGGGATCCTCGCGCGGTCGGGCGGAAGGGTTGCGGTGGCGCTGGTACCGGCGCTCGCCGGGTGGCGGGTGCAGCGCGGGCGGGTACCTCTGGTCGCCGCCTTCTACGAGCGGCTGCTGATCGCTCCCCGCTCTGCTGGCCGGATCGGGCCAGGGACGTTTTCGTCCACCTGAGAGCCCTTCCACCCGCCCTGAGCTGCGGCGAAGCTAGTGATCGCCGCCAGGGAGCACCGCTTCGGGGCGGCGGACCGGACGAAGCGTCACCGCGCCCGCACTCCGGCGCCCCCGTCTCGTCCCCGGCACCTTGCACGCCTCCTCCACCGGGGCGGTCGACCGCCCCGACGCATCACGACCGCCTTCCACCGCCGCTCGTCTGTCGACAGGAGTACCCGCCGTGTCCGCTTTCACCGCCCGCCGCAGCGCCGCCCTTGCCCTCGCCACCGCGATCGTGCCGGTCAGCCTGGCCTTCGGTGCCTCGTCGGCCCACGCCAGCGTGGGCTCGAACATCACGGGCATCGCCCTGGCCAACAACTACAAGACGGCCTGCGCGACCAACAGCGGTGGCACCACCGGCTTCTACTCCAGCTGCACCGGCAACGGCGGCCAGCCCGAGAACTGGTGCGCGGACTTCGCCAAGTGGGTGTGGGCGCAGGCCGGGGTCAACGTCTCGGGCCTGACCCCGGCGGCCGCCAGCTTCGCCCAGTACAACGGCGGCCTGCACAGCACCCCGCACGTCGGCGACGCGGTCGTGTTCAACTACAACGGCGCGGGCTACGCCGACCACGTCGCGATCGTCGCGGAGGTCAGCGGCGGCCAGATCAAGACGATCGGCGGCAACGAGGGCGGCCAGCGCGGCAACTTCGCCGCGACGTCGCGGGTGCGGCTCGACGGGCCGTACAACTCGGCGCTCGGCTACAGCTCCTACATGGGCCAGCGGATCAGCGGCTACGTCTCCCCGATCGGCGGCACGGACAACACCCCGGCCCCCACCCCGGCCCCCGCCCCGGTGGCCAAGGACGTCACCAACCTGTTCGCGCTCGGCTCGGGCGGGACCGTCTTCAACGCCGGTGGCGACTTCGCGTCCGGCGCGTGGAGCGCGTTCCAGCAGGTGCCCGGCAACAGCGGCATCAAGCAGGTCTCCGCCGTGCAGATCGGCTCCATCGTCCACCTGTTCGTCATCGGCTCGGACGGCACCGTGTACACCGCCGACGGCGACACGGCGACCGGTTCGTGGAGCGCCTTCCAGGCGGTACAGGGCAACAGCGGGATCAAGCAGATCACCGCCACCGCCGTCGGCAGCACCGTCCACCTGTTCGCGATCGGCTCCGACGACACCGTGTACACCGCCGACGGCAACTACGCGACCGGCTCCTGGAGCGCCTTCCAGCCGCTGCAGGGCAACAGCGGCATCAAGAAGATCACGGCGACCGCCGTCGGCAGCACCGTCCACCTGTTCGCCGTCGGCTCCGACGACCGGATCTACACCGCCGACGGCGACTACGCGGCCGGCACGTGGAGCACCTTCCAGCTGCTGCAGGGCAACAGCGGCATCCAGGAGATCACCGCCGTCACCACCGGCACCACGGTGCGCCTGTTCGCCACCGGCTCCAACGGGACCGTCAACGCCGCCGACGGCAACTACGCGGCCGGCACGTGGAGCACCTTCCAGCCGCTGCCCGGCAACAGCGGCATCAAGAAGATCACCGCCAACGCCGTCGGCAACACCGTCCACCTGTACGCCGTCGGCTCCGACGACCGGATCTACAACGCGAACGCCAACTACGCGAACGGCTCCTGGAGCGCCTTCCAGCCCCTCCAGGGCAACAGCGGCATCCAGGAGATCACCGCCACCTCGGGGCTCTGATCCTCGGAGGCGTCCCGCATCCGCGGCCGGCCGGCCGCGGATGCGCGCCCTCCTCGGCCCGGCCCCGGGGATCCACCCCGCGGGGCCGGGCCACTGCCCGCCCGTAGCCGTCGTCCGGCCGTCGTCCGCCGGGGTGTGTCCGACCTCCGCTCACCGCACACCCCGCCCTTCCCCGCCCGCACGCCCGTGTTCCGCGCCTCGTACCCGGTCCCGAGACCCAGGAAGAACCGCATCCTCATGAGCAAGCAGTTCCGCAAGCTCCTGCCCGCCGCTGCCGCCGTCGCCGCGCTGCTGTCGCCCCTCGCGGTCACGGCCACCTCCGCCCACGCCGCACTCCAGCCCGACCGTTCCTGCGGAACCGTCACCGACGCGGACTCCACGGCCGCCGCGAGCCTCAACACCGTACTCACCGGCAAACTCGCCCACGCGATGACCGCGTACCGGTTCTCCTGCGCCCGGGCCATCGTCGCCGCCACCCGCGCCCACGACCTGCCCGACCAGGCCGCCGTCATCGCCGTCACCACCGCGATCGTCGAGTCCGAGCTGCGCAACAACCCGAACGTCCTCGACGCGACCAGCGTCGGGCTCTTCCAGCAGCAGAAGTGGTGGGGCAGCACCGAGGAACGCCTGAACCCGGCGTACTCCACCAACGCCTTCCTGGACGGGATGCTGCGGGCCTACCCCAACGGCAGCTGGAAGACCCAGCCGGTGGGCGTCGTCTGCCAGAAGGTCCAGGTCTCCGCCTTCCCCAGCGCCTACCAGCCCCAGGCCGCCGACGCCCAGCGCATCGTCGCCGCGATGACGGCCGCACCCGCCCCCACCCCCGCACCCGCCTCCAAGGCGCGTGTCAGCACGGTCGGTTCGGACGGCGCGCTCTACGCCACCGACGGCGACTACGCGGGCACCGGCTGGTCCGGTACCTGGGCCACCCAGGGCGGCACCGGCCTCAAGGCGCTGGCGAGCGCGGTCACCGGCAACACCATGCACGTCTACGCCCTCGGCGCCACCGGCCGCGTCTACACCAAGGACGCCGACTACACCACCGGCCAGTGGACCACCACCTGGCAGGAGGTCCCCGGCGGCGCCGAGGGCGCCGCCGCCGTCAGCGCGACCACCATCGGCAACCGCGTCCACCTGAACATCATCGGCTCCGACGGCGCGCTCCACACCACCGACGCCGACTACGCGGGCACCGGCTGGTCCGGCACCTGGGTGGCCCTGGGCGGGACCGGCCTCAAGGCCCTCGCCAGCACCGTCACCGGCAACACCATGCACGTCTTCGCCCTCGGCGCCACCGGTCACGTCTACACCATGGACGCCGACTACGGCACCGGCCAGTGGAGCAGCGCCTGGCAGGAGGTCCCCGGCGGCGCCGAGGGCGCCAGGGCCATCACCGCGGCCGCGACCGGCAACCGCGTCCACCTGAACATCATCGGCTCCGACCGGTCCCTCTACACCACCGACGGCGACTACGCCGGCACCGGCTGGTCCGGCACCTGGACCACCCAGGGCGGCACCGGCCTCAAGGAAACAGTCGCGAGCGCGGTCACCGGCAACACCGTCCACGTCTACACCCTCGGCACCACCGGCCACGTCTACACCAAGGACGCCGACTACAACACCGGCCAGTGGACCACCACCTGGCAGGAAATCCCCGGCGGCGCCGACGACGCCAGCGCCATCACCGCGAGCACCACCCGCTGACGCCCACCGCCTGACGGGAGCCCGGCTGCGGCGCGGGAACCGAAAGGCGGCCGAGGGGTGCCGCAACGACCGGGGGAACGGACACACCGTTCCCCCGGTTGTCGGCCTACGACGCGATCTCCACCCAGACGATCTTCCCCACACCGTCACGCGGGCAGCAACCCCAGCGCTGGGAAAGCAACTTGACGAGTACCAGGCCACGCCCGGACTCGTCCTCCCCGGACGCCGCTCTCAGCACCGGCCCCCGACTCCCCGGCCATCCCCATTCAGGGGACAGCAAGGACCCTCACGGGCCCACACTCGCCTTCACCGCCACCGCGTGGGCTTCCTTCCTCACCGCGCTCCGCGCCGGCGAGTTGCCCGCCGGCTGACACAGAAACGCCCTCCCCGGAGATTGAGGCGCCGGGGAGGGCGTTTTTTCATTCCCTTACTGGACAGACCTTCCGATCAGGCGGCGAAAATCGCCCCCGATCGGAATCAGTTCCACTTCTGGTAGTTGCCGCCGTTGCCGCCGATGGCGTAGACGTCGCCGTTCACGTTGCTGTCCAGGTAGCGGCCGGTGGCGACGTTCCGGTAGAAGGCGCCGTTGCCGCCCCAGCTCTTGACCCACTTCTGGTAGTTGCCGCCGTTGCAGCCCAGCGTGTAGACCTTGCCGTCACCGTTGCTGTCGAGGCAGCGGCCGGTGGCCAGGTTCTTGAAGGTGTAGGTCTCGTTGCCCTCGTCGTTGGCCCACCAGACCTGGTAGGAGCCGCCGTTGGCGCCGAGGGTGTAGACGTTGCCGTTGCCGTTGCTGTCCAGGACGCGGCTGGTGGCGAGGTTGGTCAGGGTGACGTAGCCGGAGGCGGCGCTCGCCGATCCGGTGGACAGGAACGTCAGGCCGCCGGCCAGAACGGCCGTCGAGGCAGCAAGGGCAGCGGTGCGCTTGACGAGCTTCATCGCATTTCCTCCCGATGTCGACCGGCCCGTTTGACCGGTCGACGTCGAACTTATCCGCAGAATCACCACATCGGGCGAGGGGATCTCCGGACATGTCCAGCTTCGGCCACCTGGAATTGGGCGATCCGGATTTCTCGGGCGAGAACGGAACAATGCCCGCCGGTACATCGGTGGATATGACCGGACATTCCCCGGATCCGCGCTGGACAGATCGCGCCGATGCGGGGATGTCATGGCAAGGCCAACGCAAAGCGGATGAACAACGCATACCAGACCATTCAGCACCCGAAGTCTTCGACCACGAACTTGGCCGGATCCGGCGGCGCAGGTCGTTGTCGGACCCACCGCGTACCGTTCAACAGCCACCGCAAACCCGCACGTCACCAGGAGGCCACCCCGTGCCCACGGCCGCCGAGATGATCGCCCCGGACACCGTCGCCGCGCTCGCCCGCTGTCTCGTCCGCACCGGCCCGGGCGTCACCACCGACGCCCTCGACCGCTGCGGCGCGACCCTTGACCCGCTCGGCTTCCGTGAACGCGTCGCCGCGATCCGCGAGGCCGTGCTCGCCGACCTCCCGGCCGACTACCCGGATTTCGAGCGGATCCTGTACGACGCGCTGCGGGACGAGGAGTTCACCGGGTGGATGACCTTCCCGGTCGGCGAGGCCGTAGCCGTGCGCGGCCTCGCCGCCTTCGAGCCCGCGCTCGCGCTGCTCGCCGCGCTCACCCCTCGGCACACCTCCGAGAGCGCCGTCCGCCCGTTCCTCCGCGCCGACCAGGCCCGCGCGCTCGCCGTCGTCACGCGGTGGACCGGGCACCCGGACCCGCACGTCCGGCGGCTCGCCAGCGAGGGCACCCGGCCGCGCCTGCCCTGGGCTCCCCAACTGCCCGCGCTGATCGCCGATCCGAGGCCCGCGCTGCCGGTGCTCGACGCGCTGTACCGGGACGAGTCCGACTACGTGCGCCGCTCGGTCGCCAACCACCTCAACGACATCAGCCGCGACCACCCCGCCATCGCCGTCGAGACCGCCGGCCGCTGGCTCGCCGATCCGGCGCCGACGACGCCGCAGCTGGTCCGGCACGGCCTGCGGACCCTGATCAAGGCAGGCCACCCGGAGGCACTCACCCTGTTCGGTCACCGCCCGGACGTCCCGGTGACTGTCGAGGGCCCGCAGGTGCTGACCCCGGACGTTCGGCTCGGCGAGGAGCTGGTGTTCGAGTACGCGGTGACCAACACCCACGACGAGAGCACCAGCGTGGTGATCGACTACGTGGTGCACCACGTGAAGGCCAACGGCGGCCGGACTCCCAAGGTCTTCAAGCTGACCACCCGCACACTGGCGCCCGGCGAGACCCTACGGGCGACCCGACGGCACGCGGTGAAGCCGATCAGCACCCGGCGCTACCACCCCGGCGTGCACCTGCTGGAACTCCAGGTCAACGGCCGCCGCCACGGCGAGGGTTCGTTCACCCTGCACCTGTGACGGCCGGTCAACCGGTGACGGCCGCGACGACGGCGTCCGCCAGCTCCTCGACGGACCGGCCGCCCCCCGCGTCCAGTGGCTCCAGGCCGAGCGCGGCCAGCTCGGCGAGCAGCAGTTCCTGGTAACGCACCGACCTGGCCAGGAACTTGTCCATCAGGTACCGGCCGTCCGGGGTCGCCTCCGGGTAGCGGCCGGCCGTCCGGATCCGGGCGCGCAGGACGGCCTCGTCCGCCCGCAGCCAGTGGGCGGAGACCCCACTGCCGCTGAACCGCGCCACCTCGGGCGGCCACAGCGCCGAGCCCTCCAGGACGAGGCCCGCTCCCGCGCCCTCCGTGATCAGTTGCTCGATCCGGGGCCACAGCCGCGCGTAGTGCTCCCGCACCGAGACGATCAACTCCTCGACGGTGAGGGTCCGGTAGTGCTCCGCCACGTGCGGCGGCACCTCCCACCCCGGTACCGGCCACGGTCGGCCGGGGTGGCGCGCCAGCGTGTCCGTCGACCGGTACGGGAGGCCGAGCCGGTCCGCCACCAGCCGGCCGAGCGCCGACTTCCCGGTGTTCGACGTCCCCCCGATCAGCACCACCCGCACACCGTCGTCCGTCATAACGGCCGACCCTATCCACCGGCCCCGGCCCGCGCCCGCGCACCGGAAGTCGGACCCGCCGACTTCCCGCGCGCGAGGCGTCCGGACAGGGCCGGCGCCACGGCGGCGCACCCGGCCACGGCGATCATCACCAGTCCCGCCCCGACCAGCACGGCGCGCGGCCCCAGTGCGGCCGTCAGCGGACCGCCCAGGGTCGCGCCCGCGGGCGAGGCCGTCATCAGCACGGAGGACCTCAGGGCGAGAACGGAGGTGAGGGCCGGCGGCGGCGTGAGGTCCTGGAACAGGCCGAGCGACAACGCGCCGTACGGGCCGTAGACCAGCCCGACCACGGCGAACCCGGCCACCGAGATCACGGCCGGGCCGGGCGGCGCGAACGACAGCAGGGCGACGCCGTGCGCGGCGACGATCCCCAGCAGCACCCGCCGGACCGCGCCGCGGCGCAGCATGCCGACGGCCAGCGCGCCCAGCACCGCCCCGACCCCGAAGGCCGCCCAGTAGGTGCCGAGCAGCCCCGGCCCGGCCGCCAGCTCCTGCCCGACGAACAGCGGCAGCGCGACCTCCACGGGGCCCCAGGCCAGGTTGAACAGCCAGGTCAGTGCGAGCAGGGCGAGCAGCTCCGGCCTGGTCCGCAGCACCCGCAGCCCCTCGCCGCGCGGCACGGCCTCCCGCTCCGCCCGGTCCCGGGCGGAGGCGGGGGCGGCAGCGGGGACGGCGGACAGCCGCCCGGCACCGACTGCCAGCACAACGAACGACAGGGCGTCCAGCCCGAGCACCCAGGCCGGCGCGACCACCGCCGTCAGCGTCCCCGCCAGTGCCGGTCCGGCGATCATCGCCACCCAACCGCTCGTACTGAGCAGCGCGTTGGCCGCCAGCCGGCGCCCGGCCGGGAGCACCTCGGCCACCAGGGCGTACCTGGCGCTGGCGCCCCACCCGTGCAGCAGCGAGGAGCCGGCCAGCAGGGCCAGCAGCAGCCAGGGCCCCAGCACACCGGACGCCCACCCGACGGGGATCGCGCCGAGCAGCACCGCGCGCGTCCAGGCGTCCGCCCGGATCAGCCGCCGCGCGGGCAGTCCGCGCAGCCAGCGGCCGAGCAGCAGCGCACCGAGCGCGCCGGGCAGGACGTAGGCGGCGACGGCGGCCCCGACGAACAGTCCGGCCCGCCCGGGCGGGGCCAGTTGCAGCGCGAGCCACGGCACGGCGACGGCGCTCATGCCGTCCCCGAGGTCGGACACCGCGAGCGCGGGCAGCAGCCGGCGGAACGGGCCCGGGGCGAACAGCGGACGGTAGGCCGGGGGAAGCCGCCGGACCAGTGGTGCGGATGAGATCATGCAGGCCAGGCAAGCGGTTCACGCGCGCTTGAAGTCAAGCGGAACCGGGGACGGGGGCGGACGTGCAGGATGTCGGTATCGGGGAGCTGGCCCGGCAGACCGGACTGCGGCCCTCGGCGCTGCGGTACTACGAGAGCCTCGGCCTGCTGCCCGCGGCCCGCCGCCTGGGCGGCCGCCGGGTCTGGCCCGCGGCGACGCTGCGCCGGGTCGCCCTGATCCGGATGTCCCAGCGGGCGGGCTTCACGCTGGCCGAGATCCGGGGGCTGCTGGACGACTCCACCACGCGCGGCACCACCCGCCAGTGGCGCGCCCTGGCCGAACGCAAGCTCCCCGAGCTCGACCTCGTCGTCCGGCAGACCCAGCAGCTCCGGGACGCCGTCGCGGCCTGCCTCGCCTGCGGCTGCATGAACTTCGCCGACTGCGAACTCCTCTCCGCCGGTGCGGCCGACGGCAGCTGAGCGCGACTCGGAGCGCGGGCGGAACGCGGGCGGAACGGCCTCCGGAACGTGATCGACATGTGATCCGGCGGCCCCGTCCGGCGGGCTCCGGCGGCCCGCCGGAACGCCCTTTCCCGGGCCTGCGGCACGGTGCGGCCGGTCGTCCGCCCCGGGGTCCGGGGGCCAGGACGGGGGCCGTCCGACCAGGGCCGCAGCAGGGCTCAACGGCCTTTTCGGCGACGGGAATCGGGGGTGAAAGCACGTCCCCGTACTCCTAGGCTGGGAGCATCCCACCCCACCGAAAGGCCCGCCCTTGAACCGCGCCATCCGCTCCGTCGACGACGTCCTCGAGCTGCTCGACGGGCTCTTCCGCCCCGAGGCGGACCGCTGGACCGACCAGGCCGCCGACTGGTGGGACGACTTCTACGCCGACCGGGCCTCGGGGCGGCCGTTCTTCGTCGACAAGCCGGACGAGAACCTCGTCGCGCGGCTCGACGACGGCCTGCTGCCGCCCGGCGCCCGGGTGCTGGACCTCGGCTGCGGGGCGGGCCGCAACGCCGTGCACCTCGCCTCGCTCGGCTTCGAGGTGGACGCCGTCGACCTCTCCGCGACCGCCCTCGCCTGGGCGCGCGAGCGCGCGGAGGCGGCGGGCGTCGCCCCGCGCTTCCACCACGGCAACATCTTCAGCACCGAACTGCCCCTCCCCCAGTACGACCTGGTGTACGACTCGGGCTGTCTGCACCACCTCCCGCCGCACCGCCGGATCAGCTACCTGGCCCTGCTGGAGCGCGTCCTCGCACCGGGCGGGCACTTCGGGCTGACCTGCTTCGCGGCCGGCGAGATGGGTTCGGAGCTGCCGGACGCCGCGCTGTACCGCAACGGCCGGCTGGACGGCGGACTGGCCTTCACTCCGGACGAACTCCGGTGGATCTTCAGCGGGTTCACCGAGCTGGAGATCCGCCCGATGGTCCCGCAGGAGCCCGCGTCCCCGCTCTTCGGCCTGCCCGTGCTGCTCACCGCCCTGTTCCGCAGGCCGCTCGCCGACTGAGGCATGCGGGCGGCCCGGCCGGGAAGGAAGGAGGGTGGACAGGGCGGGCCACCGGACGCAGAGGATCGCGCGGCCGGCCCCGCCGGCCGGCAGCAACGAGGGGACGGGACGCGATGTCCGCCGACGAAACGCCGTGGGACGACGCCGTCGGGCGCGGACTGGGCTTCCTCCACCGGGCGTTGGGGCCCGCTGGACTGCCGCCCGCCCGGCCCGGAGCCGACCCGGAGCTGCGCAGACCGCTCAGCGGCGCCGAGGCGCGCCGGCACCTGCTCGTCACGCACGGGGAGGACCTCGGGTTCGACCCGGACGACGAGGGCTTCTCCGCGATGTGGGGGCTCGCCCTGCTGCGGCCGGACTCCGGGCGGACCGAGGAGCGCGAGCTGATCGCCGTGCTGGCGCCACAGGTCGCCCGCTACCGCGAGCCGGCGGCGCCGCGCTACCGCACCTTCCCGCCCGGCCGCCCGTTCCCCGCCAGCACCGACAGCACCGCCGTCGCAGCCGCCGGACTGGCCCGGCACGGGCTGCTCGGTCCGGCCGAACTGGACGCACTGGCACACGAGTTGCTCGACACCCAGATAGGCCCGGACGACGGTCCGATACCGGCCTACTGGGAGGACAGCGACCGCAGCCCCGCCCGCGGGCGCCGCTACGACGCCGTCGCCGCCGCCAACATCCTGTTCGCCCTGCACCTCCCGGGCGCCGTCGGCCGGTTGCCGCACCCGGCGGCCGAGGCGACGCTCCGCTACCTCGTCGAGCACCTCAACGGCCCCCGCACCGGCACCCTTTACTACGCCGCCCCGGAGGCCTTCCTGCACGCCGCCGCCCGGGCGTCCACCGTCGTGCCCGAACTCGCCGCGCCGGTACGGCGGGCGGTGGGGCACGTGACCACCCAGACCGCCGACACTCCGCTCTCGGTGGCGCTGCTGGTACTCGCCGGAGAGTACGCGGGCGAGACCGCCGAACTGCCCGAGCTGCGCCGCCGGCTGGCCGGGGCCCAACTCGCGGACGGCTCCTGGCCGGCCGGCGGCTACTTCCGCACCGGGCGCCTGCCGCTGTACTTCGGCTCGCCGCACCTCACCACGCTGTTCGCGGTCCGCGCGCTGCGCCCGGAGACGGCCGCACGGCTGTGACCGGGGCCCGCAGGGCCGGGGCCGGGGCCGATCCCCGGGCCGGAACCGAAGCCGGGGGGACCGACCCGGTGGCGGCCCTGCTGGGCGAGATCGTCGACGGCAACCGCAGCGCGCACCGCGTCCTGACCGGCGTCCGCTACCCGGGCCTCCCACTGGACGTCTTCGACCGCCTGCACACCGTCGGGGGCGCGGAGCAGCGGTAGCACGCCCGGTGCCTCACGGCCCCGGCGAGGCGGCGCCGCCCTCGTACAACTTCCGCAGCAGGCCGTCCAGGTCGAGACGGGTGCGTTCCCGCCCGGTCGGGACCAGGCTCTCGGTGCGGGCGAGGAAGGTCCGGACCCGCTCGGCGGGGGCCCGCAGGACGACGCTGCTCCCCTCGCCGGTGAGGGTGATGAAGACGGAGTCGAGCCGCTCGTCCACGCCGGGGTGGACCGAGACGCTGCCGATCCCGGACCAGCCGTGCAGTCCGGTGGCGAGCAGGTCGCGGGCGAACACCCAGGTGATGGGCGTGGCGAGGTCGGTGTGGTTGTCGAGGAAGACGGCGTAGGGGTCGGCGGTGTGGTACCGCAGCCGGGCCGCGACGGAGACGGTCAGACCGGGGCAGACGGCGACCCGGAGGTCGAGCGCGACCGCGCAGCCGTCACCGGGGGCGTACTGCGCGGGGACGCGCGGGCTGTCGTACGTCATGACCGCCTCCGGGTGGTGTGCACTGCCGGAACGGCGACGCGGGCATGCAGAATCGTTTCTTCGCAACCGCCACGGGCGGAAAAGTCAGGGCTCACGGCAGGAACAACGAGCCACCCGGGCTTCGGCAACCCCTGCGTCCGCCCCTCCCCCACCGCGGCGGACCACCCGCACGGCCCCCGGCCGACGGCGCGTCGCGGCGCTCCGGCGCGCACCGGGCCCGCCCCGTCCCTAGGCTGGCGCCGCAGCAGCCCCCGCGCCGCCCCTCGCGCGACCCTGCCCCGAGCCTGCCCCGACCCCGCCGCGACCCCAGGAACGGACCACCTCCCATGCACCCTGTCGTACGCGGCGCCGGGGCCCTCGGCCTCGCCGCGGTCCTGGCCACCGCCACGGCCGCCTGCGAGAGCGGCTCCGGCTCCGGCTCCAGTTCCGGCACCGGCGCCGCGAAGTCCGGGCCGTCCACCGCCTCAGCCGCACCCGGCACTCCCGCCGCCACAACCTCGGCCTCCGCCACCGCGGGCGTCCCGCCGGTGCCGGCCTCGCTCACCGGCCAGCAGCTCGACTGGCAGACCTGCCCGGCGCCCTCCACCGCCCAGGGCGGCGAGGGCTCGGCCCCGGGCGCGCCCTGGGAGTGCGCCACGCTCAAGGCCCCGCTGGACTACACCAGGCCCGACGGGCAGACCATCGACCTGGCCCTGATCCGGGCCGTGGCCACCGGCACCGGCGGGCAGCCCCGGATCGGCTCGCTGATCTACAACTTCGGCGGCCCGGGCGGCTCCGGCGTCGTCACCCTCCCCGCACTGGCCAAGGACTACGCCGACCTCAACGCCCGCTACGACCTGGTGAGTTTCGACCCGCGCGGGGTCGGCAACAGCGCGGGTGTGCGGTGCCTGGACGACGCCGCCACGGACGCCTCCGCCTCCGTCGACGGTTCGCCCGACGACCAGGCCGAGACCACCGCGCTCGAGGCGGCCAACTCCGGCTACACCGCCGCCTGCGAGAAGAACTCCGGCGCCGTCCTGCCCCACGTCGACACCGTCTCGGCCGCCCGCGACCTCGACCTCCTGCGCCAGGTGCTCGGTGACCAGAAGCTGCACTACTTCGGCATCTCCTACGGCACCGAGCTCGGCGGCGTCTACGCCCACCAGTACCCGGGCAACGTCGGCCACCTGGTGATGGACGCCGTCGTCGACCCGACCAAGGACCCGGTGCAGAGCGCGCTCGGCCAGGCGAAGGGCTTCCAGCTCGCCCTGGAGAACTTCATGAAGGCGTGTGCCGCCCAGGCCGGGCCGTCCTGCCCGACCGGCCAGGGCGGCGACGAGGGCACCCGGCGGATCACCGACCTGCTGAACGGCCTCGACACCGCCCCGCTGCCCACCGACAGCGACCGCAGGCTGACCCAGGACCTCGCGGTCACCGGCATCGCCGCCGCGCTCTACAACCCGAACACCTGGAACGCCCTCTCCGTCGGCCTCCAGGAGGCGATGCAGGGCGGCACCGGCACCACCCTGCTCGCGCTCGCCGACGCCTACAGCGGCCGCGACCAGCAGGGCCACTACAGCAACCAGTCCGCCGCCAACCGGGCGATCAGCTGCGCCGACGACAAGTCGCGCTACACCGCCACCGACGTCCAGGGGCTGCTGCCCACGTTCCGCCAGGCCTCGCCGGTGTTCGGCGACTTCACCGCCTGGGGCCTGACCTCCTGCACCGGCTGGCCGGTCCAGGGCAGCGCCGACCTCCCCGAGGTGTCCGCCTCCGGCTCGGCGCCGATCGTCGTCATCGGCAACACCGGCGACCCGGCCACCCCGTACGAGGGCGCCGGGGCGATGGTGCGGCAACTCGGCCCGGGCGTCGGGGTCGAGGTCACGCTCCAGGGGCAGGGCCACGGCGGCTACGACTCCGGCAACGCCTGCCTCAAGCAGGCCGTCGACCAGTACCTGCTGGCCGACCGGGTGCCGGCCGAGGGCACCACCTGCACCTAGGAACCGCCGCGGGCGCCACCAACACCCCACCCCGGCCGGTGACTTCGCAACGTGACACCCTACCGTGGGCCCCGGAAAGGGGACCACATGACCGCCGAGCCGCCACCGCAGGGAAACCGCCGCCTCCTCGACCCCGCACGACCGTTCCCCGAACGGGTCGCCCGGCTGGTCCAGGACTGGGAGGACGACGGCCGGGCCCGCTACCGCCTGGTCGACGGGCGGCCGTTGCTCGCCCTCTACTGCTGGCACCTGGACGCCGCCCGGCGCGGCACCGCCGAGGACGACCCGGCGACCGCGGAGTACATCGCCGCGGCCTTCGCCGCCAACGGCGGTGCCGACGGGTGGGACGCGCTGCTGCGCGAACGGGCCGACTGCGCCTGCCACGGCCAGAGTTGGCGACTGGAGAACATCTCGGTCTGCCTCGGCTGCCTGCGCTACGTGTGCTACCAGGTCGAGGGGCCCTGCTGTCCCGGCGCCCGCATCGTCGGCTGAGCCCTCACGCCACCGGGCCGGCCGCCCCGCCCGTCCGCTCCCCCGTCAGGAGTCGGGCCAGCAGCGCGGCGGGCCCCTCCGGCAGCGCGCCGTGCACCAGCTCCGTCCGGTGCACCAGCCGGGGAGCCCGGACCGGCACCGCCGCCACGTCCGGCACCCCGGCCAGGGCGGTGGCGGGCAGCAGCGCCAGCCCGTGCCCGGCCGCGACGAGGGCGAGCAGCCCCCGCACATCGGTGCCCAGGTAGCGGGCGGCGGGCCGGTAGCCCTCGACGCCGGTGGCGGCACTCAGCCGGTCGGCGGTCGGGGCCAGGCCCGGGGCGTCCAGCCAGTGGGCGGCGGACAGGTCCGCGAGCGCCAGGCCGGAGCGCCCGGCGAGCGGGTGTCCGGCCGGCAGCGCGACGACGAGCGGCTGCTCGGCGACGGCCACGGTGGCGAGCGGGCCGACGTCGGGCAGCGGGAGCGGGTCGCTGGGCGCGGCCGGGCCGTCGACGAGCGCGAGGTCGACCGCACCGGTGGCGACCTCGGCGGGCAGCACGTCCTGGGCGACCACCCGCACCGTCAGGTCCACCGCCGGATACGCCCGGCGCACCTCGGCGAGCGCGCGCCCCAGCTCCGCCCCGACCGCCAGCGGGGTGGCCCCGACGGTGAGGCGGGCGCTCGCGGCACCCGCCAGGCGCGCGATGTCGGCGCGCGCCGCATCGATCCTCAGCAGCAGCGCGGCGGCGTGCTCCAGCAACCGTTCCCCGGCGCCGGTCGGCCCGACCGGACGGCGGTGGAGCACGACCGTGCCGAGGTCCGCCTCCAGCGCCGCGATCTGCTGGGAGACGGCGGACTGGGTGTACCCGAGTTCGCGGGCCGCCTCGGAGAACGAGCCCAGCCGGGCCACCGTGACGAAGGTGCGCAGTTGCTGCGGCTCCATCTGCCATCACATCCACTGATCGAGAGGTAAGGAATCATCGTTGGCGCTGATGCCGCGTCGGCGGTCAGGATAGCCGCATGACGCATCCCACCTCCCGCCTGGCCCTGGTCGGCGACCGCTCGGCCGCCGTCCGCTCGCACGCCCGCATCCCGGGGCTGCTCGACGCGCTCGCCACCCGCGAGCAGCTCGTCCTGGACGCCTACTGGATCCCCACCGAGGACGCCGCGGCCCCCGGCGCGCTCGACGGCTTCGACGCGGTCTGGCTGCTGCCCGGCAGCCCGTACCGCAGCGAGGACGGCGCGGTCGCCGCCGTCCGCACCGCCCGCGAGCGGGGCATCCCCTTCCTCGGCACCTGCGCCGGCTTCCAGCACGCGGTGCTGGAGTACGCCCGGCACGTCTGCGGCATCGACGGCGCCGCGCACGGCGAGAGCAACCCGGAGGAGGCGGACCGGGTGATCGTGCCGCTCAGCTGCTCCCTGGTCGGGCACGAGGGCGCCGTCCGCCTGACCCCCGGTTCGCTGGCGGAACGGGTGCTCGGCGCGCCGCGCACCCTGGAGCGGTACCACTGCGCGTACGGGCTGAACGACGGCTATCTGGAACGGCTGCGCGCGGACGGTCTGCGGTTCACCGGTGCCGACGACGCGGGCGAGCTGCGGGTCCTGGAGCTGCCGGAGCAGGTCCACCCGTTCTTCCTCGCCTCGCTGTTCCAGCCGGAGCTGGCCGGGGACGGCACCCGGGCCCACCCGATGATCCGGGCCTTCGCGGCCGCGGCCGTGACCCACGCCGCCGCGGCCTGAGCGGCCCGGCGGCCCGGCGGCCCGGATACGGGTCTCCGGACGATCAGCGCCGGGCGGTCAGCCGCTCCCACGCCTCGTCGACCCGCGGGGCCAGCTCCGCCAGCGGGCCGCTGTTGTCGATCACCAGATCGGCGATCGCCAGCCGGTCCGCCCGGCTCGCCTGGGCGGCCATCCGGGCCCGGGCCTCGTCCTCGGTCATGCCGCGCAGCCGGACCAACCGGTCGATCCGTACCTCGTCCGCCGCGTCCACCACGACCACCAGGTCGTACAGCGGGCCGAGCCCGTTCTCGGCCAGCAGCGGCACGTCGTGCACCACCACCGCGTCCGGCGCGGCCGCCGACTCCAGCTCGGCGGACCGCGCCCGGACCAGCGGGTGGACGATCGCGTTCAGCGCCTTCAGCCGGGCCGGGTCGGCGAAGACGACCGCGCCGAGGGCGGGCCGGTCGAGCGAGCCGTCCGCCGCGAGCACGCCCGGGCCGAACTCGGCGGCCACGGCCGCGAGGCCGGGCGTCCCGGGGGCGACCACCTCGCGGGCGATCACATCGGAGTCCACGATCACCGCGCCGTGGGCGGCGAGCAGCCGCGACACCTCGCTCTTGCCCGCGCCGATGCCGCCCGTCAGTCCGATCTTCAGCATGGCGTCAGGCTACCGGCGCGCACCGCCCTCCCGTCACCCCGGGCCGCTCCGCCGCCCCCTCACTCCACGTCGAGGCTCTCGCCCTCGCCCAGGGTGCGCAGCTCCGCGCCGCCGGGTCCGCCCGGGCCGAGCAGCCGGGTGTGCACGGCGAGGCCGACCGGGCTGAGCACCGCGTCGTGCACCGGCACCGCCTGCCGCGCCCCGGCCTCCCGGACGTAGTCGACAAGTTCGCCGACCTTGGTCCACGGCGCGGCGATCGGCAGCAGCAGGGTGTCCACCGGACCCGGCGGGACGAGCAGCGCGTCACCGGGGTGGAACAGCCGCCCACCGAAGAGGAAGCCGATGTTCCGCACCAGCGGGATGTCCGGATGGATGACCGCGTGCCACTCGCCGTGCACCGAGACCGGGATCCCGCCGAGGTCGAAGGCATCGCCCTCGCCGACCGCCGTCACCCGCCGGGCGACCCCGTCCAGCTTCCCGGCCACGTCCGGGTTGGTCCACACCCGAAGCTCCGGATCCGCCTCCAGGGCGGCCCGCAGCCCGGCCTCCTCGAAGTGGTCGATGTGCTCGTGGGTGATCAGGACGGCGTCCGCGCCGGCCAGTGCGGCGGGGTCGGTGAACGATCCGGGATCGACGACCACGGTCGTCCCCCCGTGTTCGAGGCGTACGCAGGCATGTCCGAACTTGGTGATCCGCATAGGCAGAACATACAGCAAAGCTACACAGTTTTGCTGTAGATCTTCGGGGTAGGCTTCTCCCGTGAACAGTCCGCACCCCGAGACCCTCGAACTCGCCGCCGACCTGCGCAGCGCCATCGGCGAACTGGTCCGCGCACTGCGCCCCGGCGACACGCTGCCGCAGAACCAGGCCGGCGTACTCGGCCTGCTGGTCCGCGAGGACAGCGCCCGCACCGTCGCCGAACTGGCCGACCGGCAGCGCGTCCGGCACCAGTCGATGGCCCGCACGGTCGCGCTGCTCACCGAGGCCGGTCTGGTTACCCAGCAGCCGCACACCACCGACCGCCGCAAGCTGCTGGTCTCCGCCACCGAGGCCGGCCGCACCGCCCTGTACGAGCAGCGCGCCCGCCGCGAGGCGCGGATCGCCTCGGCGATCGAGGCCCGTCTCACCTCCGACGAGCGCGAGACCCTGCGCACCGCTGTCGCCCTGCTCCGCCGCCTGCCCTGACCGCGACCGGACCGCCTGCCCCGCGACCGGACCGCCCACCCCGACCGCGACCGCGACCGGCCCGACCGTCGCCCCGGCCCCGACGCCCGCCCCGGGAGCCTACGAGCCGGTGCCGACCAGTTCCTCCGCCGGACGCTGCGCCGGCAGCACGGCCGGTGCCAGCTCCGGCAGCTCGACGTGCTCGCTCAGCCCGAACCGGTCGTGCAGCCGCCGCAGCGGGCCCGGCGCCCACCAGTTGAACTCGCCGAAGAAGCTCATCGCGGCCGGCACCAGCAGACAGCGGACCAGGGTCGCGTCGACCGCCACGGCGACGGCCAGCGCGATGCCCATCTGCTTGACCATCAGCATGTCGCCGAGGGCGAAGCCGGCGAAGACGATCACCATCAGCAGTGCCGCCGAGGTGATGATCCGACCGCTGCGCTGGACGCCCAGCTCCACCGCCCGGGTGCAGCTGTGGCCCTTGTCCCGCAGCTCCTTGATCCGGGCCAGCAGGAAGACCTCGTAGTCCATCGACAGCCCGAAGGCGAAGGCGAACACCAGGACCGGGATGAAGGTCTCCAGTCCGCCGGTCGGACTGAAGCCGAGCAGGCCGCTGAACCAGCCGTCCTGGAAGACCAGGGTCAGCGCGCCGAGCGAAGCACCAAGCGAGAGCAGGTTCATCAGCAGGGCCTTGACCGGCATCACCACCGAGCCGGTCATCAGGAAGAGCAGGATCAGCGTGCCGAGGGCCACCAGGCCGAGCGCGATCGGCCCCCGGGTGAGCAGCTCGCCCTGGAAGTCGACCACCGAGGCCGCCCCGCCGGTCACCTGGGTGGTCAGCCCGCCCCGGTCCGCGCGCAGCTCCTTGACGACCTGCTTGGCCTCTCCGCCCTGCGGATCGCCGTGCACCAGGACGTCAATGGTGGAGACGGTGTCGCTCACGGGCGTGACGGCCCGCACCCCACTGACGCCCGGCAGCTGGGCCACCACGTCGTCCGCGTAGGCCTGGGCGACCGTCGCGCCGCTCTGCACCACCACCGTGATCGGGGCGGCCGAAGCCTGCGGGAAGCGCTGGTCGACGGTCTCGGCGACCTGCCGCCCGGCCGAGGAGGCGGGCAGCACGGCGGCGCCGGAGTTGCGCATCTCGGCGTGCAGGAACGGCGCCCCGGCGGCCATCAGCACCCCGGTGCAGACCAGCGCGACGAGCACGGCCCGCTTGCGGACCCGGCGCACGGTCCGACTGAAGAAACCCTCGTCGGGGACGGGCGCGGTGGGCGTCCTGATCCGGCGCCCGGCGAAGCCGAGCAGCGCGGGCACCAGCGTCAGCGCGGCGGCCACCGCGATCACCACGACGCTCACCCCGGCCGCGGCGACCGCCCCGAGCACCGGGCTGGTGAAGACGAACAGCCCGGACAGGGCGACGGCGACGGTCAGTCCGGAGAAGGCGACGGTGCGCCCGGCGGTGGCGGCGGTCCGCTCCACCGCGGCGGCGATCGACGCTCCGTGTCCGCGTTCCTCGCGGAAACGATTCACCATGAGCAGCGCGTAGTCGATCGACAGTCCGAGCCCCAGCACGGTGGCGATCGGCAGCACGCTGGTGTCGATGTCCATGATCTTGCTGAAGCCGAACATGGCCAGCAGCGCCCCGCCCACCGAGGCGACGGCGCCGATCACCGGCAGGCTCGCGGCGGCCAGGCCCCCGAACACCAGGACCATCACGATCAGGGTGAGCGGCAGGGTCACGATCTCGCCGAAGCGGGTGTCCTTCTCGGTCTGCTTCTTGACCTCGTCCTGGAGCACGAGGTCCCCGCCGACGGTCACCTTGCCGCCACCGGGCTGGACCTCGGACTGGATCGCGGCCAGCCGCTGGGTCACGGCGCCGGCCTGCGCGGAGGTGCTGCTGTCCGCCATCCGCACCGAGACCAGGCTCGCGGTGCCGTCGGCCGAGCGGAGCGCCTCGGCGCCCGGGCCGGGGCCGTAGGCGTCGACGGCCGAGGAGACCCCGGGCAGGGCCGCGATCTCGGCGGTGGCCCGGGTGACGGCGTCCCGGACGGCCGTGTCGTCCACGGACCGGCCGTCCACCACGGCGGTGACGGTGCCCCGGGCCGGGTCGGCGGCGGCGACGACGGCGCTGCCACGGTCCGCCTCGGCGGAGGCGGAGGAGGCGCCGGCCACCGTGCCCTCGAAGACCCGGCCGCCGATCAGCACGCCTATGACCAGGACGACCGCCCAGAAACCGAGCACCCAGCGCCGCTGCCGGTAGCAGAACCGGCCGAGGGCGGCGAGACGTCCGGCGACCCGGGGGTCGGCGGACGGACGGGCGTCGGACGCAAGGGGGGAAGCGGAGGTCACGGCAGAGCGACGGCGCATATGCGGGGGGTGCCTAGCGTGTGGGGCCGGGTGAGCGACCCATCGGGCAACTCCCCCCAAGGTAGGCCCTAGGTCCCGAATCACCCATAGGCATCCGATGAGCCCCTAATCACAAAAATCCGACCCATAAGGAATAAATAATGAAGGCCGAAAAACAATGGACCCCGCTCGGAAACCGAGCGGGGTCCATCGATGACACCAAGCGCTGATCAGCCGGTCTTAACCGGCCTCAGCGGCAGGGGCAGAGCTTCAGCTCTGGCCGCCGGCCAGCTTCTCGCGCAGGGCGGCCAGGGCCTCGTCCGAGGCCAGGGCGCCCGAGCCCTCGTCGCTGCTGGACGAGTAGGAGCCACCGGCCGCGGCGGCGACGGCGTCGCCACCCTCGGCAGCGGCCTCCGCGTCGGCCTCGCGGCTCTTGATGACCTGAGCCTGGTGCTGCTCGAAGCGGGTCTGGGCCTCGGCGTACTGCCGCTCCCACTCCTCGCGCTGCTTCTCGAAGCCGGGCAGCCAGTCGTTCGCCTCGGGGTCGAAGCCCTCCGGGTAGATGTAGTTGCCCTGGTCGTCGTACGACGCGGCCATGCCGTAGAGGGTCGGGTCGAACTCGACCTCGGCCGGGTTGGCACCCAGCGCCTCGTTGGCCTGCTTCAGCGAGAGGCTGATGCGACGACGCTCGAGGTCGATGTCGATGACCTTGACGAAGATCTCGTCGCCGACCTGGACGACCTGCTCCGGGATCTCGACGTGGCGCTCGGCCAGCTCGGAGATGTGGACCAGACCCTCGATGCCCTCGTCCACGCGGACGAACGCACCGAACGGAACCAGCTTGGTGACCTTACCCGGAACGACCTGGCCGATCTGGTGGGTACGGGCGAACTGCTGCCACGGGTCCTCCTGGGTCGCCTTCAGCGACAGGGAGACGCGCTCGCGGTCCATGTCAACGTCGAGAACCTCGACGGTGACCTCCTGGCCGACCTCGACAACCTCGGACGGGTGGTCGATGTGCTTCCAGGACAGCTCGGAGACGTGCACCAGGCCGTCGACGCCACCCAGGTCCACGAAGGCACCGAAGTTGACGATCGAGGAGACGACGCCGGAGCGCACCTGGCCCTTCTGCAGGGTGGTGAGGAAGGTCTGGCGGACCTCGCTCTGGGTCTGCTCCAGCCAGGCACGGCGGGACAGGACCACGTTGTTGCGGTTCTTGTCCAGCTCGATGATCTTGGCCTCGAGCTCCTTGCCCACGTAGGGCTGGAGGTCGCGGACGCGACGCATCTCGACGAGCGAGGCCGGCAGGAAGCCACGGAGGCCGATGTCGAGGATGAGACCACCCTTGACGACCTCGATGACGGTACCGGTGACGATCCCGTCCTCTTCCTTGATCTTCTCGATCGTGCCCCAGGCACGCTCGTACTGAGCGCGCTTCTTGGACAGGATGAGACGACCCTCCTTGTCCTCCTTCTGGAGAACCAGGGCCTCGATGTTGTCGCCGACGGCGACGACCTCGTGCGGGTCGACGTCGTGCTTGATCGACAGCTCGCGGGACGGGATGACGCCCTCGGTCTTGTAACCGATGTCGAGGAGAACCTCGTCACGGTCGACCTTCACGATGACGCCCTCGACGATGTCGCCATCGTTGAAGTACTTGATGGTCTCGTCGATCGCGGCCAGGAACGCCTCGGCGTCGCCGATGTCGTTGAGCGCGACCTGCGGGGTGGTGCTGAGGGAGGAGTCGGTGGGGCTCGTCATTAGGAAAAGGGCTCCGGTGCGGACATGAAAGTCGTAGGTAATGCCACGCGGAGGGCCCGTATCGCTCCCACCGAAAGCCGGACAGCCAAGAACACGGCACACCGGAAAACCCGAGAACGGGAGATCGGCGTCCGTCTTGCGACCGTGGGGTCTTCGACAGATGCGAGCGCGACCTGCTCCGTCCGAGGCGCGCAGGCCCGCAGCGCAACTTGTAGCATACGGGGACGGCCAGGCACGGTCAACGCCAACAACGGCAAGACGGTGGAGCCCGGCATGGAACAGGCCATATCCTCCGATTGCGCACCGCAAGGTGGCGGCCGAAAGGGACCCCTTCCCCGGATGCCACCGCCGGGATCCCGGCCCTCTCGGACCGGATCGCGACAGCGGCGCTTCCGCAGACGACACCCTACGCGATGGGCCTTCTCACCGTGACCGGCACCCCCCTCCCCGAGCCCGACGATCTTGACGAGGACGGCGACGACGCGGTAAGGAGGTCCGCCGGCGTCGGCGAGAGCAGCCGCGCCAGCCGCCACTGGTGGGACCGCAACGCCGACGAGTACCAGGACGAGCACGGCGAGTTCCTCGGCGACGACCGCTTCACCTGGTGCCCCGAGGGCCTCGACGAGG
The DNA here is from genome assembly GCF_001279805.1 of Streptomyces sp. XY431. Lineage (NCBI taxonomy): Bacteria > Bacillati > Actinomycetota > Actinomycetes > Kitasatosporales > Streptomycetaceae > Streptomyces > Streptomyces sp. XY431. Next base: position 27,913 of record NZ_LGDO01000116.1, on the reverse strand, counting down.
CCGACGCCCGGCTGCTCGGCGACGTCACCGGCCGCACCGTGCTGGAGATCGGCGCCGGCGCCGCCCAGTGCTCGCGCTGGCTGGCCGCCCGCGGCGCCCACCCGGTCGCCCTCGACATCTCCTACCGCCAGCTCCAGCACTCCCGCCGGATCGACCTCGCCCGCGGCGCCGCACCCGTGCCCGTCGTCCAGGCCGACGCCGCCGTCCTGCCGTTCGCCGACGCCGCCTTCGACCTCGCCTGCTCCGCCTACGGCGCCGTGCCGTTCAGCGCCGACACCGAGGCCCTGATGCGCGAGGTGCACCGGGTGCTGCGGCCCGGCGGGCGCTGGGTCTTCTCGGTCACCCACCCGATCCGCTGGGCCTTCCCCGACGAACCCGGCGTCGAGGGGCTCACCGCCGTCTCCTCGTACTTCGACCGCACCCCCTACGTCGAGGAGGACGAGCAGGGCCGCGCCAGCTACGTCGAGCACCACCGCACGCTCGGCGACCGGGTCCGCGAACTCGTCGCCGCCGGCTTCCGGCTGGTCGACCTCGTCGAACCGGAGTGGCCGGAGGGGCACGAGCAGGACTGGGGCGGCTGGTCGCCGCTGCGCGGGCGGCTCATCCCCGGCACCGCGATCTTCGTCGCCGAGCGGGGCTGAGCCGGCTTGCCGCCCCAACGATCAACAGGGGCGTCCTGGCGCGACCTGCCCGTCCGCACCGCCCTGCCCGCGCTGCACGAGGCGCTGGACGGGCCCGGCACCGCCGTCCTCGCCGCGCCGCCCGGCACCGGCAAGACCACCCTGGTGCCGCTCGCCCTGGCCGGACTGCTCGCCGACGGCCGGCCCGTGCGCCGGGTGCTGGTCGCCGAGCCGCGCCGGCTCGCCGTCCGGGCCGCCGCCCGGCGGATGGCCTGGCTGCTCGGCTCCTCCGTGGGCCGCGAGGTCGGGTACACCGTGCGCGGCGAGCGCCGGGTCGGCCCGGAGACCGTGGTCGAGGTGGTCACCACCGGCGTGCTGCTGCAACGCCTCCAGCGCGACCAGGAACTGCCCGGCGTCGACGTGGTCGTGCTCGACGAGTGCCACGAACGGCACCTGGACGCCGACACCGCGCTCGCCTTCCTGCTCGACGTGCGCGCCGCCCTGCGGCCCGAACTGCGCATCGTCTGCGCCTCCGCCACCTCCGACACCGCGGCCTGGGCCGAACTCCTGGACGACGCGCCGGTGGTCGAGGCGCACGGCGTCTCGCACCCGGTCGAGGTGGTGTGGGCGCCGCCGCCGCGCGCCGTCCGGCCCGCGCACGGCACCCGGGTGGACTTCGCGCTGCTCGACCATGTCGCGGCGGTGGTTCGGCGGGCGCTGGGCGAACGGGACGGGGACGTGCTCTGCTTCCTGCCCGGCGTCGGCGAGATCGCCCGGGTCGCCGGGCAGTTGGGCGGGGTCGGGGCCGAGGTGCTGCAGTTGCACGGGCGCGCGCCGCAGGCCGTGCAGGACGCGGCGCTCACCCCTTCGTCGGGACGTCGCGTCGTCCTCGCCACCGCCGTCGCCGAGTCCTCCCTCACCGTGCCCGGTGTGCGGATCGTGGTCGACGCCGGACTCGCCCGGGAGCCGCGCACCGACCACGCCCGGGGCCTGGCCGCCCTGGTCACCGTGCGGGCCTCGCTCGCCGCCGCCCGCCAGCGCGCCGGCCGAGCGGGCCGCGAGGCCCCCGGCACCGTCTACCGCTGCTGGCACGAGGCCGAGGACGCCCGCGCCGCCCGCTTCCCCACCCCCGAGATCGCGCTCGCCGACCTCGCTCCGTTCGCCCTCCAGGTGGCCTGCTGGGGCGACCCGGACGCCACCGGACTCGCCCTGCCCGACGCTCCGCCCTCCGGCGCGATGGCCGCCGCTCGGGAGACCCTGCGGGCGCTCGGGGCGGTGGATGCCGACGGCCGGGCGACCGAGCGCGGCGTGCGGCTCGCCCGCACCGGGCTGCACCCGCGGTTGGGGCGGGCGCTGGTCGACGGCGCACCCGCCGTGGGCGCCCGCCGGGCGGCCGAGGTGGTCGCGCTGCTCTCCGAGGAACCGCCGCGCGCACTGGGGGACGACCTCGCGGCCGTGTGGCGCGGCGTGAAGGACTCCCGCGACCCCTACGCCGGACGCTGGCGCGACGAAGTCCGCCGCCTGCAACGTGCCGCCGGCGACGGACCTGCCACCGCCCTGCCCGACGCCACCGCCGTCGGACTCGTCGTCGCCCTCGCCTTCCCGGAGCGCATCGCCCGGGCGCGCGTCGAGCGGCCCGCCCCCGGCGAGCGCAGCCCGTACCTGATGGCCTCGGGGACAGCCGCCGAACTCGCCCCGGGTACGGCGCTGGGCGCGCTGCCGTGGCTCGCCGTCGCGACGGCCGACCGGCCGGCGGGGGCGCACTCGGCGCGGGTACTGCATGCGGCAGCGCTCGACGAGGACACCGCACTGCTCGCAGGCGCGCCACTGCTCGCCAAGCGCGCCGAGGTCCATTGGGACACCCGGCGGGACGAGGTCGTCTCCCGGCAGGTGGAATCCCTCGGCGCCATCGAACTCTCCGAGAAGCCGCTCACCCGTCCTGATCGGGCCCTCGTACGGGCCGCGATCCTCGAAGGCCTCACCCGCGAGGGCGTGAGCACCCTGCTGACCTTCCCGTCCAACCTGCGCGAACGCCTGGCGTTCCTCCACGCGGCGATCGGCGACCCATGGCCGGACGTGTCTGATTCCGCGCTGCTCGAACGCGCCGAGGAGTGGCTGGAACCCGAGCTGTCCCGCGCCCGCCGCCGCGCCGACCTGGCAAGGATCAATACGACGGACGCTCTGCAACGCCTCCTCCCCTGGGCGAGCGGCCAGGCCGGGCGTCTGGAGGAGTTGGCCCCCGAACGCATCACCGTGCCCAGCGGCTCGAGGATACGGGTGGACTACAGCACCGAACGCCCGGTACTGGCCGTCAAGTTGCAGGAGCTCTTCGGTTGGAGGGCCGCCCCGGCATTGGCCGGCGGGAGGGTCCCGCTCACCGTGCAGCTGCTCTCCCCCGCCGGCCGCCCCGCCGCCATCACCGGTGATCTGGAGGGTTTCTGGAAGAACGGCTACCACGCCGTGAGAGCAGACCTCAGGGGCCGCTACCCCCGCCACCCCTGGCCCGAGGACCCGACCACGGCGGAACCGACGAAGCGCACCAACGCCCGGAAGTGACAGCGGTCCAGCGGGTACGGTCCCGACGAGGCCACCCCCCCCAGAGGACGAGGCGCGCCATGGCGTGGGACTTGTTCGACGTGACGGTGGTCTCCGAACGGGAGGGCATCGCCAAGCCCGGCCCGGCGATCTGCCGGCTCACCCTGGAGCGACTCGGGCTGCCCGGCGAAGCGTGCGTATTCGTGGACGACCACCCGAGGAACCTGCCCCCTGCCGAAGCGCTCGGCATCACCACCGTCCTCGCCGACGGTGCGCCTGGCACAGCCGGCCGCATCGCCTCCCTCCTCGGCGTCCCCGCAACCAGCTGAGAAGCCGTCAATCCGGCTGGTCATCGGTCGATTCCGATTCCGGGGGCAGGACGGCGGGGGTGCGGTCCGCCTTGAAGACGCTCCCCATGACGCAGTGGTCCGACTACTCCACCGGCCAACGCATCAAGATGCTGCGAGCCGGCATGACGCAGGAAGAAGTCTCCGAGGCCGCCGGCGTCTCCATGCCGACCATCCGCAAGGCAGAGAAGGAAGGGGGCAGCACCGGACCGCCGTCCCTGCTCAAGCTGTTCCTGCGCAGGAAACCCCACCATCGCGGGGCGAAGGCAGTCCTTCATCCCTCCATTCGCGCGCCTCTCGCGCGACCATGCGCCGTTGACGTGCCTCACCCCCGACTTCACCGTGTGTACCGCGACGACTACCCTCAACACCGCCGGACCCAGGAGACCACCATGGCGCTGGATTTTGCAGGGATCGACCCCGAGAGCAAGTCCGGTGGCTCGCCGACCGTGTGGATCGAGGACGAGGCGAACGAGCTGGTGATCCAGGGTTGGAAGGCGGGCGCCACGCTCGAGGCCCGCATCCGCGGGACCGAGTGGGTGCCCGGCCGCGAGAGGGGCATCCCTGAGCACGAAACCGTCATCCGCATCCCCTTGCGGATGATCCCGATCCTGCGAAAGGCGTGCGATGACGCAGAACGTGCCGGACTTTTCCGCCCTGTTGAAGGGAGCACGGCGGACGGCCGTCCATCTGGAGATGCGTGATGTCTACGGCGTCGCCGACGAGACAGCCGAGTTCGAGGAGTTCAAACAGATCGGCTCGGTCGATCTGGACCCGGACTCGGACGGCTGGGCCGGCTGGGTGCCACTCGTTCGAGAGACCGTCGGCCGTGGCGTGGTCATGCGCCGGGCACGGATCGTGTCGGAGCCGGTGACCGACTACATCCGGTGGGAGCACGCACTGACCCCAGTGAACCTCGCTGCGGGTGAGCACGTGCGGTGGCTCCCCCGACGCCTCGCCTCGGACATTCCACTGCCCGGCAACGACCTGTGGCTGATCGACGACCGACTGGTCCTCTTCCACTGGTTCACGGGCGACGGCGATTGGGCCGGGCACGAGTACACCGAGGATCCGGCCGTGGTGAAGATGGTCTCCAACGCATTCGAGATCGTCTGGGAACGCGGCGTCCCGCACGACCGGTACATCGTCTGACCACTCGGACCATCGCGGACAGTTCATGGCCTCCTCTCCGTCCTCAGCTGCCCAATCCGCCCGTCAGGCCCTGGCCGACAGGCTCCAGGACCTACGCAAGGACGCGGGGCTCACCGGCCGTGAGCTGTCCGCGCGGTGCGGCTGGCACCCGGCGAAGACCACCCGCATCCAGAAGGGCGAGTCGGCTCCCTCCGACAACGACATCCGGGCCTGGTGCGCGGCCTGCGGAGCGGAGAACCACATCCCCGCACTGATCGCGGCCTCACGTTCGGTCGCATCGATGTACGTGGAGTGGAAGCGCCTCCAACGCGCCGGCCTCCAACAGCTCCAGGAGACCTACACCCGTTCCTACCGGGACTCGCGCCTTCTGCGCTTCTACTCCTCGGACGTCGTTCCCGGCATGCTCCAGACCCCCGGCTACGCCGCTGCGATCCTCTCCCGCTTCGCAGATCGGGCAAGTTCACCCGGCGACCTCGAACAGGCGGTCGCCCAGCGAATGCGGAGCACCGAGCCCATGCACCAGGGCAACCACCGCATCGTCTGCCTGGTCGAGGAGTCCGTCCTCCGCTACCGGATCTCCGAACCGGCGGTCATGGCTGACCAGTTGGCCCGATTGCTCTCGATCAGGGCGCTTCCCAGGGTCAGCCTCGGCATCATCCCTTTCACCACGCAGCGGACCATCTGGCCGGTGGAAACCTTCCACGTCGTCGATGACCACCTGGTCGAGATCGAACTGGTCACCGCCCGCGTCCGGGTCACCAGCCCGCCCGAAGTCGGCGAATACCTCGAAACCTTCCGCGAACTGCAGGAGTTCGCGGTCTACGGCCGGGAGGCCGGCGCCCTCATCGCCTCGGCGATCGACACCCTCGGGTGAATCGCCGCAACCATCCGCAACTCCGTGGGGGTCGTCCGATGCCTCTCCGTACCGTGGTTGCTGTTCCCGCTCGCCCCACACCACCTGAACCCCGCGCGCACAGGAAGTCGACCCCATCGACTTCCCACTCCCGATCAAGGAGGACGCATGACACAGACCCCCGCCCCCTGGGGCATCGGCAGGATGGGGCCCTACCCGGCCACTGCCACGCTCCCGGCGTTCACGCCCGTGATCGACCCCGAGACGCAGATCGCCGTCATCGTGGACCGGAACGGCCGAACGGTCGAGCTGGGGAGCCACGGCACCAGCACCAGCGGTGTCACGCCCACCCGGACGAGCCCCGGTGACGGGGCCACGCCGGGCGGCGCCACGGACAGCGATGTCACCGAGTCCTACGACCAGGACCAGAGTTCCGGCTGATGGACAACCGAAGCGGGTCGGTGCTGGTGCTGACCAACTCCTCCGATGTGACGGCGGATGCGGTACTGCGGGTGCTCGCCGAGCGCCGGGTGCCGGTGGTCCGACTCGACCCCGGCACCGACCTGCACACGGGTGCCTCGCTGACCGCCACCTACCGCACCGGCGGTCAGCGAGGCACCCTCCGTACGTCCAGCCGTGAACTGGACCTCACGGCGGTTCGGTCCGTCTGGGTTCGCAGGCCCTCGTCCTACCAGGGGCCGCCGGACCTAGAAAGCCAGGACCGCCGGTTCGCCGCCTCGCAGGCGTTCTGGGGGGCGGGTGGCATTCTGGCCTCGCTTCCAGGGGCCCACTACATGAACCATCCTTGGAACAACCGGGCGGCGGAGTACAAGCCGGCTCAGCTCGCCGCCGCACAACGCTGCGGATTCCAGGCACCCGAGACCCTGATCACCGACGACGACCGCGAGGCCCGGAAGTTCACTGCCCGCCATGCCGGCGGCACGGTCTACAAACCGGTGTGGAACTCCCCGTACTCGGTCGACGGGCAGGCCCGGTCCGTCTGGGTCCGCGAAGTCCGCAGCCGGGAGATCACCGAGGCCGTGAGGGTGTGCCCCCACATGTTCCAGGCCAAAGTGCCCAAGGTGTTCGACACCCGAGTGACCGCCGTCGGAGACCGACTGTTCGCCACCCGCGTCGACAGCCCGGATCTCGACTGGCGGTACCGGCAGGACCGGATGCGCTGCAGTCCGATCGACATCCCCGCACCGGTTGCCGAGGCGGCCACCCGTTACCTCGCCACCTTTCGACTGGCCTTCGGTGCCTTCGACTTCGCCGTCACCGCCGACGGCAGGTGGTACTTCCTGGAGTGCAACCCGAACGGGCAATGGGCCTGGCAGCCGGCCGAGACGACTCACCGGATCGCGCTCGCGATCGCCGACGAACTGGAAGGAGGCCACGGCCAGTGACCACGTCCGACACCCTCCGCGCCACCCTGGTCGACCAGCTCACCGCAGACGGCGCGCTCACCGACCCCGTGTGGAGCAAGGCCGCCGCCGCCGTGCCGCGCGAAACGTTCGTCGGCAGCTACTTCGTCCCGATCGACGGCACCACCCCCACCAGCTACCGGACAATCCGCCACGGCGACCCCGGATGGCTGGAGGGGGTCTACGCCGACCAGACCCTCATCACCCAACTCGACGGCCGCACACGCCCGGAAGACACCGGGGAAAATCCGGTGACCGGGGCACCCTCGTCGTCCTCCACGTTGCCCTCGCTCGTGCTGGGCATGTGGCAACAGCTCGGCACGGCCGCCGGGCACCAGGTGCTCGAAATCGGCACCGGAACCGGTTACTCGACCGCTCTCGGCGCACACTGCCTCGGCGACGGGAACATCACCAGCATCGAGTACGACCCCCAGGTAGCCGAACGCGCCGCTTCCGCTCTTCAGGCCGCCGGCTACGCCCCGCGCCTCATCACCGGCGACGGTCTCGGCGGGGACCCGAACGGCGGTACCTTCGACCGGCTGATCGCGACCTGCGCGGTCCGCCACCTGCCGATGGCCTGGCTGCGTCAGGTGAGGCCGGGCGGCCGCATCCTGGTCACCCTGTCCGGGTGGAGCTACGCCAACGCCCTGGCGCTGCTCAACGTGACCGGCCCCGGCGAGGCCACTGGACGCTTCCTGCCCGGCTGCACCAGCTTCATGATCGCCCGCCCTCACGACCGGCCGCCCCGTCCGACCCTGGCTCTGCTCCCTGGGGACGAACGCCCGAGCCGGATCGATCCCGCGAAGCTCGACACCTGGACCGGCAGCTGGATCGCGCAGCTCGCCGCGCCCTCCGCCGAACGGATGGGAAGCGGAGCGCAGCAGATCCTCTCGGACGTGGCCACCGGCTCGCAGGCCCGGACCGCGCCCGACCCCGCGGGCGGCTGGACCGTGGTCCAGCGCGGACCGCTCCGCCTGTGGGACCAGGTGGAAGACGCCATCGAGACCTGGCAGGACGCGGGCGAGCCGCACCAGGTCGCCTTCGGCATCACCGTCTCGGCCGCGGGGCAACGGGTCTGGCTCGGCACCGAGGACGGGCCTGGCTGGGACCTTCCGATCTGACACCAGTACTCAAGCGGCCAGGCCGCGCACAGAAAGTCGGCGGCTCCGACTTCCTGTGCGCAATGCCGTAGCTCAGGAGGAAGCCCACCAGGTCGAGGGCGACGCAACCACGTACCCCAGCGACTCGTACAGCGGCCTGCCCAGCTTCGAGGCGGTGAGGGTGGCCGGGAGGTACGCGAGGTGGGCGAGGGCGCCGAGCATGACGGCTCGGCCCACCCCTCGTGACCGAAAGGCCGAGGAGGTGGCGATCCAGTAGTGGCTGGCGACGCCGTCGGCCAGGACGCTCACGCCGGCTCCCGCGACCGCGCCGTCGACCGAGGCCAGGAACACGTCCACGCCCGGCTGTTCGATCAACGCGGTCGGGAAGAGCTCGCCGGGGCGGTAGGGCTCGAAGCCGTCCAGCTCGAAGCCCTCGATCACGACCCGCTCGGCCACCTGGAGGTCCTCGGGGCGCCGCACCCGGGTCACGTCCAGCGCCGGGGCGGCGACGGGTCCGGGCAGGCGCAGCATGATCGGCATCTGCCAGGTGCGCATGCCCAGGTGGCTCAGGTCCGTCGAGCTGAACGGGTCCTCGACGGTCACCGGGCCGGCGGCGCGGCGGGTCAGCTCGCTCAACTCGGCCGCTTCGGCCGGGTCGAGGCCGGGCTCCTGGATCAGGATCCGCAGGCCCGCGCGCTCGTCGCCGTCGACGGCGACGAAGCCGCGGCGCCGGATCACCTCGTGCCCCCGGCTCCGGCCGGTCGCGGTCCAGAAGGCGGCGGAGTTGCGGGCCTGGAGCGTCGGCGCCTCGGCCAGGGAGACGGGCCGGTCGGTCGAAGTGGATTCCATGGTCATCGTGCCCACGGTAGTACGGAATTGACTCCGTGACACGGGTTGATCAACTGCGGGCCGGGCCGGCGCAGCACGGTGAGGCGCTGCGCCGGCCCGGCCCCGTGGACGGTCAGAGCTGACTGACCCAGTACGGCTCGACGGTCATCCAGCCGTTTCCGCGGGCGCCGTTGAGGCGGCCGGTGCTGGTGCGGGCGAGGGTGTACCAGGACTCCACGTAGTCCGGGTCGTCGGTCCACCAGGAGGCGGGCAGCGCCGCGAGGACGGCGTTGACCAGCGGGATGTAGGCGCCCTGGTCGGCGATGGTGAGCAGGACGGCGGCGACGGCCTGGGCCAGCGCCAGGTAGTTGGTGTCGCCGTCGTCCTCCATCAGGACGACGTCGGCCAGGTTGTACTTGTAGTTCGACCAGTTCACCAGGATCTGGTTCGGGTAGTACACCGTGCCGTCGTACTGGAGGTACGGCATGGCGACGGAGTCGACCCGGACCTTGCCGTCGAGGCCGAAGCCGGAGACCAGGCTGAACATCTCGGCGGCGCCCTTGAACCAGGGCTCCTCGTCGTCGTTCACCTCGACCGAGGTGATCTTGGTGCCCCACCAGCCGGCCGCCTGCACGGCGGCCGGGGCGGCGGAGGCGGCCGGGGCGATCCCGCGGGCCGCCAACTCCCGCTGGAGCAGGTCGATCCCGGCGGTCAGGGCCTTGGCCGTGTCGATGTCGACCAGGTAGACCGGGCGGGTGGGCAGGGTGGCGGCGTCCAGGCCGCGGACCCGGCCGGCGGTGTCGTAGGCGCGGACGGTACGGGCGTGCTCGTCGGTGCCGGCGATCGCCACCAGCGGCGCGGCGCCGGCGTCCAGGGCGGCCCGCATCGACGGGTCGGCCAGCTGGACCCGCAGCAGCGGGCCGAGGTCGCCGAGGCCCTTGGCGGTGGCCACCGCGCGGTCCGCGCGGGCGGTCGTGGCGGCGAGCCCGCGGGCGGTGTCGCCGGACAGTCCGGCGGCGAGCGGGGCGAGTTCGGCACCGGCGGGCGCGGCGGCGGTCGCCGTGCGCAGCCGCTCGCGCAGGGCGGGGTCGGCGAGGGAGGCGGCCAGGGTGCGGGCGACCTCGTCCTCGATCGCGGTCACCTTGGAGGAGGCGGCGGCGGGGGCCGGTGCCGGGGTCGGGGCCGGGGCGGCCACGGCCTGGCCCGCGCCGAGCGCGAGCAGGGGCAGGGCCGTCAGCGCGACAACGGCGCGCCGCAGGCGGGACTGGGACATGAGGGGATCTCCAGACTCGTCGGGTGAGGCGTCGGAGCATCGGAGCGGTGGTGCGTCGGAGCGGTGGAGCGGTGGAGCGGTGGAGCGTCGGAGCGGTGGCGCCGCGCCCCCGATCAAGGACGGCGGCGCCATGACAAGTGAAGAGGCTCCCTGACCCGGTATCAACCCCCCGGGGCCACCGCGACGCCCGGGCGCTCCCGGCGGATCCCCCGGATCGCCGGGAGCGCGGACGGCGGCCCAGCGCCCCGCGCCCTGCCGCCACCGCTCAGGACCGCTGCTCCGGCGGGGCGACGGCGGGCGGGGCGTCCGCCGGCACGGCATCCGCGGGGGCGTCCCCGCCGGGTCGGGCAGCGGCGGGTGGGCCGGCCGCCGCCGCGGGGAGTTTCCGCGCCGTTCGCCGGGCGGTGATGAACTCCACCGGGCCGGCGGCTGTCCGGGAAGGACGCCTCCTGGCCACGGCCGGCAGTGGGTGGCCCCCACTCACCCGCCGCCGGAGAAACCCCCGCCGGAATTGGCCGAGCCCGAGCCGCCGTAGACCCAGCCGCCGGAGGGCCGCCGGGGCTCGGGGCGGACGCGACGTTCGGTACGGCGCAGGACGGGGATGCCGGCCGGCCCGAGCAGGTCCTCCAGGGACCGCTGGAGCGCGTCGACGTCGGTGCCCTTCGGCGCACTGTGCGGGCCCTCGCCGCCGGTCGAGGTCACCACCGTGATGTCGAGGGTGCGGACGGCCGGCGCGGGGTCGCCCTCGTAGGGCTCCTCCACGGACTCGCGCAGCTGGATCCGGCGCAGGCCGGAGATCGGGGCCCAGGCGCCGGCGCGGGCGCCCCGGACGAACCGCAGTTCGGTCGGGTTCCGGGCCGGGGCGAACTGCACCCGGCGGACCGACCGCAGCTCGGCGGCCGCGACGAACGGCCACAGGAGCAGTGCGGCGGACACCCACAGCGCCGCGCAGACGGTCACCGCGCCCACGAAGGTGGCGCCGACGATCACCGCGACTGCCACGAGCAGCATGCCGACGGGGAGGAACGCGAAACCCACGGCGAGCAGGACGGCGAGCGTGCGCAGCACCAGGAGCGCGGCGGCGGGCCAGGAGCCCCCGCCCGGCTCCAACACGAGGTCGACGGTGGTGCCGTCACGGCGGCGGCGGAGCACCTCATCGGCAGGCATACCCGCCAGGGTAGGCCCGCTCCCCGGTGCCGAGAAGGCCCCGGGCGCCGCCTCGAAGAAGCTGCGCCCGGGGACTGCTGACGGAACGTCAGTGTGCCGCGACCTCCCAGTTGACGCCGACGCCGACCGAGACGTCCAGCGGCGCCCGCAGCGGGTAGGCGCCGGCCATCTGCTCGCGGACGACCGCCTCGACCGGCTCGCGCTCGCCCGGGGCCAGCTCCAGCACGATTTCGTCGTGCACCTGGAGCAGCATCCGGGAGGTCAGCCCCGCCGTGCGCAGCGCCTCGTCCACCCGCAGCATGGCGATCTTGACGATGTCGGCGGCCGAGCCCTGGATCGGGGCGTTGAGCGCCATCCGCTCGGCCATCTCCCGGCGCTGGCGGTTGTCGCTGTTGAGGTCCGGCAGGTAGCGGCGGCGGCCGAGCAGGGTCTCGGTGTAGCCGGTGGCGCGGGCCTCCTCGACCACCCGGTGCAGGTAGTCGCGCACGCCGCCGAAGCGCTCGAAGTAGGTGTCCATCAGGCCCTGCGCCTCGGCCGGCTTGATGCCGAGCTGCTGGGAGAGCCCGTAGGCGGACAGGCCGTAGGCGAGGCCGTAGGACATCGCCTTGATCTTGCGGCGCATCTCGGCGTCGACGGAGTCGCCGGGGACCTCGAAGACCTGGGAGGCGACGGTGGTGTGGAGGTCCTCGCCGGTGGCGAAGGCCTCGATCAGCGCCTCGTCCTCGGAGAGGTGGGCCATGATCCGCAGCTCGATCTGCGAGTAGTCGGCGGTGAGCAGCGACTCGTAGCCCTCGCCGACCACGAAGGCCCGGCGGATCATCCGGCCCTCCTCGGTGCGGACCGGGATGTTCTGCAGGTTCGGGTCCTGCGAGGAGAGCCGGCCGGTGGCGGCGACCATCTGGTTGAAGGTGGTGTGGATCCGCCCGGCCGGGGAGACCGTCTTGAGCAGGCCCTCGACGGTGGTGCGCAGCTTGGCCTGGTCGCGGTGGCGCAGCAGGACGACCGGCAGTTCGTTGTCGGTCTGGGTGGCGAGCCAGGTGAGCGCGTCGGCGTCGGTGGTGTACCCGGTCTTGATCTTCTTGGTCTTGGGCAGCGCCAGCTCGCCGAAGAGGATCTCCTGGAGCTGCTTGGGCGAGCCGAGGTTGAACTCGTGGCCGGCGGCGGCGTGCGCCTCCTCGACCACCCGCTGGATCTCGGCGGCGAACTGCGCCTCCAGGCCGGTGAGCCAGTCACGGTCGGCGGCGATGCCGGTGCGCTCCATCCGGGCGAGCAGGGCGGCGATCGGCAGCTCCATGTCGCGCAGCAGCCCGGTGGCGCCGACCTCGGCGAGGCGGGTGTCGAACAGCGCGGCGAGGTCGAGCACGGCGCGGGCCTGGAGCATCAGCGCCTGGGCACCGGCGGTCGGGTCCTCCTCCGGGGCGTCGAAGGCGAGCTGGCCGGACTCGGCGGCCGGGGCCGGGGTGAGCGAGCGGGCCAGGTACTCCTCGGCGAGCACCTCCAGGGTGAAGGTGCGGCGGCCGGGCTTCTCCAGGTAGGCGGCGAGGGCGGTGTCGGCGACGACGCCCTCGATGCTCCAGCCGCGCTCGGCGAAGGCCCGCATGACCTGCTTGGCGATGTGCAGGGCCTTGGGGGCGGCCGGGTCGGCCAGCCAGGCGGCGAAGGCGCGTTCGTCCTCCTCGGCGAGCAGCGCCGGGTCGAACCAGGCCGCCGTCTCTCCGGCGGCGAGCGCGACCTCGGAGACCTCGCCGGCGCCGAGCGCCCACCGGTAGACGGCGGCCAGCGCGACCGGGGTCTTGTCCGCGGCGTGCTCCCGCAGCCAGGCGGCGAGGGTGCCCGGGTCGGTGAGGAGCTCGCCGTCGACCTCGACGCCGGGGGCGAGTTCGGCGGCCTCGGGCTCGGCGGCGGCGGCCGGGTCGATGCCGTGGACGCGGTCGCGGAAGTTGGCGTTGCGGAACTCCAGCGTCTCCATGAGCGCGGTGACGGCCGGGGCGTCGAACGGCGCGCGGGCCAGCTCGGCCACGCCGAGCGGGAGTTCGACGTCCCGGACCAGCTCGGTGAGGACGCGGTTGCGCTTGACCGAGTCGAGGTGCTCGCGCAGCTTCTCGCCGATCTTGCCCTTGACCTCGTCGGCCCGGGCGACGAGTTCGTCGAAGGAGCCGAACTGGTTGACCCACTTGGCGGCGGTCTTCTCGCCGACGCCGGGGATGCCGGGCAGGTTGTCGGACGGGTCGCCGCGCAGGGCGGCGAGGTCGGGGTACTGGCGGGGGGTGACGCCGTACTTCTCGGCGACCTTCTCCGGGGTGTAGCGGGTCAGCTCGGAGACGCCCTTGGTCGGGTAGAGCACCGTGATGTGCTCGGTGACCAGTTGGAGCGAGTCGCGGTCGCCGGTGACGATGTCGACGTCGTAGCCGGCCGCCTCGGCGGCGGTGGCCAGGGTGGCGATGATGTCGTCCGCCTCGAAGCCCTCGGCGGTCAGCCGCGGCACGTGCATCGCGTCGAGCAGCTCGCCGATCAGCCCGATCTGGCTGCGGAACTCGTCCGGGGTCTTGGCCCGGTTGGCCTTGTAGTCGGGGAACTCGACCGAGCGGAAGGTCTGGCGGGAGAGGTCGAAGGCGACCGCGAGGTGGGTGGGCGCCTCGTCCCGGACGGTGTTGGCGAGCATCGAGGCGAAGCCGTACACCGCGTTGGTCGGCTGGCCGGTGGAGGTGTTGAAGTTCTCCACGGGCAGCGCGTAGAACGCCCGGTAGGCCATGGAGTGCCCGTCGAGCAGCATCAGGCGGGGCCGCGATCCGGCTCCGCCACCACCCGCCGCGCCCTTGTCCGTACTCTGCGTAGCCACGTCAACGTCCGTTCCTGCCGATTCCACTACCGGTCACCGATCCTAGGGCCCGCCACTGACAAAAGGGGCACGCCGGGGGCGGGCGTCCCCGGGGTGCGCTCGCGCCCCGGGTGCCACTCCGGTTTTCGCCGCCACCGCCTCTACCGCCGAGTAGGACGGTCGTACGATCACAGGCAGCACGACGACGCGACCCCCGAGCGGCAGGAGTTCCCCCATGACCGATCCGGCCCCCGACACCGCCCCCGACGCCGGTACCGGCACCGCCCCCGGCAGCACTCCCGACGTCTCCCCCCTCATCGACGTCCCGCAGGAGATGCTGGACCACTTCGCCAAGCTCGGCGTGGACCCGGCCACCTTCTCCGGCGGCCGGCTGGGCGACAAGCTGGGCATCAGGATCGTCGAGGCCTCGGGCGACCGGGTGGTCGGCACCATGCCGGTGGACGGCAACCAGCAGCCGTACGGGCTGCTGCACGGCGGCGCCTCGGCGGCACTGGCGGAGACGCTCGGCTCGGTCGGGGCGATGCTGCACGCCGGTCCGGGCCGGTACGCGGTGGGCGTGGACCTCAACGCGACCCACCACCGCTCGGCGACCTCCGGCCTGGTCACCGGCGTGGCGACCGCGGTGTTCAAGGGCCGTACCGCCGCCACCTACGAGATCGCAATCACCGACGACACCGGCAAGCGGGTCACCAGCTGCCGCCTCACCTGCATGCTGCGCGACCTCTGAGCCGATTCTCCGTCAAATCCCTTGCCCGCCCCCTTGTTTGACCTTCGACAACGCTGGGAAGTCGTTGGTCTGGACAAGGGGGCGGTGGCATGTCCGGCCGTCCGCAGCGATGTAACCGTGCGTAACAACTAGGAAATCCGAGCAGTCGAGGACCCCGGGGGGTCGAGTCCACCCGAAAACAGCGCCCGGCGGCGCCTGACGTCCGATATTCGGACGCATACGCCCGACCCCAACAGCGCGAACACTCTTGTCCGGTAATCGGTGAGTTCAGGAGTCACCTGCCCTTCTACGCCTTACATGGCGCGTGTTGGCGTGGAAATACTGGGCACCGGGCAGGCCGGTCGGGCCGAAACGACCACATGCTGAGACGACTTCTCCGTGTGCTCATAACAAGAGAATCACAGCCTCGCCGCAGCACTGCCAGAGCCGCCGAGCGGCATCTAGAGTCACGGCCAGTCACCGCGCCACCGGAATGGGCCAGGCCCACCGCGCATCCAGGCTCCCGCCGTTCAGGCGCGGCGCCCTCCTGAACCGAAGGGGACCCCCCGTGCGTCATCGTTCAGCAGTTGTCGTGAGCATTGCCGTGATCGGCGCCCTCACCCTCACCGCATGCGGCTCCCGCGACGACAAGAAGTCCGGGGACAGCGGCCAGGGCGGCGGCTCCACCACCGTCACCATCGGCGTCGACGCGCCCCTCACCGGCGACCTCTCCGCCCTCGGCCTCGGCATCCGCAACTCCGTCGAGCTCGCGGTCAAGCAGGCCAACGAGAAGAACGAGGTCCCCGGCGTCAAGTTCCAGATCAAGGGCCTCGACGACACCGGCAAGCCCGCCCCCGGCCAGCAGAACGCCACCCAGCTGGTGGGCGACAAGGACGTCATCGGCGTCGTCGGCCCGCTGAACTCCAGCGTCGCCCAGTCGATGCAGCAGATCTTCAACGACGCCAACCTCGTCCAGATCTCCCCCGCCAACACCGGCGTCGCCCTCAGCCAGGGCGAGAAGTGGGCCAGCGGCGTCAAGGCCCGCCCCTTCAAGAGCTACTTCCGCACCGCCACCACCGACGCCGTCCAGGGCCCGTTCGCCGCGGACTACCTGATCAAGGACGCCAAGAAGACCAAGGTCTTCCTCATCGACGACCAGAAGACCTACGGGGCCGGCCTCGCCGCCACCTTCAAGGGCCAGTTCGTCAAGAACGGCGGCCAGATCATGGGCGAGGAGCACGTCAACCCCGACGACCGCGACTTCGCCGCCGTCGTCACCAAGGTCAAGTCCTCCGGCGCCGAGGCGGTCTACTACGGCGGCGAGTACCCCGCCGCCGGCCCGCTCTCGCTCCAGCTCAAGGACGCCGGCGTCAACATCCCGCTGATGGGCGGCGACGGCATCCAGAGCGGCGACTTCATCAAGCTCAACCCCAAGGGCCAGGGCGACCTCGCCACCGCCGTCGGCCTGCCCGTCGAGCAGCTGCCGACCGCCGCCAAGTTCATCGCCGACTACAAGGCCGCCGGCTACAAGGACGCCTACGAGACCTACGGCGGCTACTCCTACGACAGCGCCTGGGCCATCATCCAGGGCGTCAAGGCCGTCGTCGCCGCCAACAACGGCAAGCTGCCCGACAGCCCCCGCGCCAAGGTCGTCGAGGCCGTCCAGAAGGTCTCCTTCGAGGGCGTGACCGGCAAGGTCTCCTTCGACGAGTTCGGCGACACCACCAACAAGCAGCTCACCGTCTACACCGTCAAGGACGGCAAGTGGGCCGTGGAGAAGTCCGGCACCTTCAGCGGCTGACCCTCACCTGATCACAGGTCAGGAACGCCACAGCACGTCGGAGTTACCGCGCGGGGGCGCCACGAGTGCCCCCGCGCGCACCCACATCCACCACCCACGCGGACACCCCACACGCACAACGGAGGCCCAGCGGTGCACGACCTACCGCAGCAGCTGGCCAACGGCCTGATCCTCGGCGCCCTCTACGGCCTCGTCGCGATCGGCTACACGATGGTCTACGGCATCGTCCAGCTCATCAACTTCGCCCACGGCGAGATCGTCATGGTCGGCGGCTTCGGCGCCCTGACCGCCTACCTCGCCCTCCCCGGCGGCACCACCCTGTGGCTGGCCCTACCGCTGATGCTGATCGCCGGCATCCTGGTCTCCACCCTCACCGCCGTCGCCGCCGAGCGCTTCGCCTACCGGCCGCTGCGCTCCGCCCCCCGGCTCGCCCCGCTGATCACCGCGATCGGCCTGTCCATCGCCCTGCAGCAGCTGGTCTTCGCCTTCTACCCGGACGCCAAGAAGGCCCGGGTCTTCCCGAAGATCCCCGGCGACCCCTTCGAGATCGGCTCGGTCGCCATCCAGCGCAGCGACATCTTCCTCCTCGTCGCCGCCCCGCTCTGCATGCTCGCCCTCGGCTGGTTCGTCACCCGCACCCGCTCCGGCCGCGCCATGCAGGCGACCAGCCAGGACCCGGACACCGCCAAGCTGATGGGCATCGACACCGACCGGATCATCGTGATGGCCTTCGCCATCGGCGCCGCCTTCGCCGCCGTCGCCGCCGTCGCCTACGGCCTGCGCAGCGGCCAGGTCGACTTCCGGATGGGCTTCCTGCTCGGCCTCAAGGCCTTCACCGCCGCCGTCCTCGGCGGCATCGGCAACATCTACGGCGCCATGCTCGGCGGCATCACCCTCGGCCTCGCCGAGGCCCTCGCCACCGGCTACATCCAGCACCTGCCCGGCATGCACCTCTTCGGAGGCGGCGCCTGGAAGGACGTCTGGGCCTTCGTACTCCTCATCGTCGTCCTGCTCGTCCGGCCCCAGGGGCTGCTGGGCGAGCGCGTCGCGGACAGGGCGTGAGCACCATGACCACCAGCAGCACCGAGACCACCCCGGTCATCGCCCTCCCCGGCCGCACCGCCGCCCTCCTCACCGCCCTCGGCGCCGCCGCCACCGCCGGCTCCGCCCTGATGCCCTGGACCTGGACCTCCGAGTACCCCGGCGACCTGACCTTCTACGGCTCCCCGGCCGGCCTCCAGTGGCTCGCCCTCACCGCCGGACTGGTCACCCTCGTCCTCCTCCTCGCCACCCAGGGCGTCCCCGGCCTGCGCTGGGCCGCCCCCCGCCGCAGCAGCAACTCCGTCGTGCTCGCCGCCGCCGGCGCCGTCGCCGTCGGCTGGTTCTCGGTGGTCTCCATCTCCACCGACCTCGGCGGCCTCGCCAACCTCGAACCCGGCGGCTGGGTCCTCGCCATCGGCTCCCTGCTCGCCCTGGCCGGCTCGCTCGGCCTGCCGCTCGACCGGCGCACCGCCGTCCCGCTGCGGGTCCTCGACCGGCGGCTGTTCCTGCTCGTCCCGATCGCCCCGGTGCTCTGGTTCGCCACCCACGCCGTCCCCGAGGACAAGCCGGTCGCCCCCGTGCTCACCGCCCTCGCCGGCGGCCTGGCGATCGCCACCGGCGCCGTCCTGCTGGTCCAGCTCGGCCACGCCGCCAACAGCTGGCTGCGCCTCGGCACCGTGCACCGGCCGCTCCCCGCACCGCGCGCACTGCCCTCCTGGGTCGAGGTCGCGCTGATCGTGGTCGCCTTCGCCATCGGCCTGTTCGCCATCACCTTCGGCATCGACACCGAGTACGGCGAACTCTTCACCGGCTACCTGCTGCTGGCCGCCTCCGTGGTCGCCTCGCTCGGCCGCTCCGGCCTGCTGCCCCGACTGCGCGCCCTGACCGTCAAGTACCAGACCGTCACCACCGGCGCCGCGTTCGCCGCCGCCGCCAGCTTCCCGTTCACCCAGACCAGCGACCAGTACACCTCGGTCGCCACCAACATCCTGATCTTCGCCACCGTCGCCCTCGGCCTGAACATCGTCGTCGGCCTGGCCGGCCTGCTCGACCTCGGCTACGTCGCCTTCCTCGGCGTCGGCGCCTACAGCGCCGCCCTGGTCTCCGGCTCCCCCGCCTCGCCGATCCACGTCCAGTTCCCGTTCTGGGGCGCCGTGCTCACCGGCGCCGTGGTCTCCATGGTCTTCGGCGTCGTCATCGGCGCCCCGACCCTGCGACTGCGCGGCGACTACCTCGCCATCGTCACCCTCGGCTTCGGCGAGATCTTCCGCATCACCATGCTCAACCTCAACGGCACCACCGGCCCGAAGATCACCAACGGCTCCAACGGCATCCCCCGGATCCCCGACCTGGACATCCTGGGCTGGAACCTCGGCAAGCCCACCACGATCTTCGGCTTCGAACTCGGCCGGTTCTCCAACTACTACCTGCTGATGCTCGTCGTCACCGCCCTCGTCGTCCTGGTCTTCGCCCGGGTCGGCAACTCCCGCATCGGCCGCGCCTGGGTCGCCATCCGCGAGGACGAGACCGCCGCCGAGGCCATGGGCATCAACGGCTTCCGCCTCAAGCTGCTCGCCTTCGCCCTCGGCGCCTGCCTGGCCGGCCTGGCCGGCACCGTCCAGGCCCACGTCAGCTACACCGTCACCCCCGACCAGTACACCTTCGCCGAGGCCCTGCCGCCCAACTCCGCCTTCCTGCTCGCCGCCGTCATCCTCGGCGGCATGGGCACCATCAGCGGCCCGCTGGCCGGCGCCACCCTGCTCTTCCTCATCCCGAAGAAGCTCGAGTTCCTCGCCGACTACCAGCTGCTCGCCTTCGGCATCGCCCTCATCGTCCTCATGCGGGTGCGCCCCGAGGGCCTCATCCCCAACCGGCGCCGCCAGCTCGAATTCCACGAGGCCGACATCCCGGCGCAGGCCACCGGCGACACCGTCGCCCTCTCCAAGGCAGGGGCGTGACCCTCCAGATGACCACCACCGACGCCCCCGCGCCCACCCCGGCACCGGCACCGGCCCCCGCCGAGACCCTGCTCGACGTCTCCGGCGTGACCATGCGGTTCGGCGGCCTCACCGCCGTCAACAACGTCTCCCTGACCGTCGGCCGGGGCGAGATCATCGGCCTCATCGGCCCCAACGGCGCCGGCAAGACCACCTTCTTCAACTGCCTCACCGGCCTCTACGTCCCCACCGAGGGCACCGTCACCTACCAGGGCGCGGTCCTGCCCCCCAAGCCCCACCTGGTCACCCAGGCCGGCATCGCCCGCACCTTCCAGAACATCCGGCTCTTCGCCAACATGACCGTCCTGGAGAACGTCCAGGTCGGCCGGCACAGCCGGATGCACCAGGGCCTGCTCTCCGCCGTCCTGCGCGGCCCCGGTTACCGCCGGTCCGAACAGGAGAGCCGCGACAAGGCCATGGAACTCCTGGAGTTCACCGGCCTCGCCGGCAAGGCCGAGCACCTCGCCCGCAACCTCCCCTACGGCGAGCAGCGCAAGCTCGAGATCGCCCGCGCCCTCGCCTCCGACCCCGGCCTGCTGCTCCTCGACGAGCCCACCGCCGGCATGAACCCGCAGGAGACCCGAGCCGCCGAGGAACTCGTCTTCGCCATCCGCGACCGGGGCGTCTCCGTCCTCGTCATCGAGCACGACATGCGCTTCATCTTCAACCTCTGCGACCGCACCGCCGTGCTGGTCCAGGGCCAGAAGATCGTCGAGGGCGACCGCGAGACGGTCCAGAACGACGAACGCGTCATCACCGCCTACCTCGGCGCCCCGCTCGAAGGCACCGCCCCCGTTACGGAGACCGACCAGTGACCGCACTCCTCGAAGTCAAGGACCTCCGCGTCTCCTACGGGAAGATCGAAGCCGTCAAGGGCATCAGCTTCACCGTCAACCAGGGCGAGGTCACCACCCTGATCGGCACCAACGGCGCCGGCAAGACCACCACCCTGCGCACCCTGTCGGGCCTGCTCAAGCCCACCGCCGGCACCATCACCTTCGACGGCCAGGCCCTCTCCACCGTCCCCGCCCACAAGATCGTCGCCCTGGGCCTGGCCCACTCCCCCGAGGGCCGGCACATCTTCCCGCGCATGACCATCGAGGAGAACCTCCTCCTCGGCGCCTTCCTGCGCAACGACACCGACGGCATCACCAAGGACGTCGAACGGGCCTACGGCCTCTTCCCGATCCTCGGCGAACGCCGCAAGCAGGCCGCCGGCACGCTCTCCGGCGGCGAGCAGCAGATGCTCGCCATGGGACGCGCCCTGATGTCCCGGCCCAAGCTGCTGATGCTCGACGAGCCTTCCATGGGCCTCTCGCCGCTGATGATGCAGAAGATCATGGCGACCATCGTCGAGCTCAAGGCCGACGGGACGACCATCCTGCTGGTCGAGCAGAACGCCCAGGCGGCGCTCTCGCTCTCCGACCGGGGCTACGTCATGGAGACCGGCAGCATCGTCCTCCAGGGCACCGGCGCCGACCTCCTGCACGACGAGTCGGTCCGCAAGGCCTACCTCGGCGAGGACTGACCTCCCCGCACCACACGGAAGGGCCCGGCGCGTCACGCGCCGGGCCCTTCGCCTCGTTCCTGCTACTCCGCGGGGTCCGCGGCCTCGTCGGCCTTCTTGCGGTCCTGCGCTGCGCCCTCCTCGATGACCGCCTCGGCCACCGCCGCCATCGTCATCCGGCGGTCCATCGAGGTCTTCTGGATCCACCGGAACGCGGCCGGCTCGTTCAGCCCGAACTTGGTCTGGAGCACGCTCTTCGCCCGGTCCACCAGCTTCCGGGTCTCCAGCCGCTGGGTGAGATCCGCGATCTCCTCCTCCAGCGTCCGCATCTCCGTGTACCGGGACACCGCCATCTCGATCGCCGGCACCAGGTCGCTCTTGGAGAACGGCTTGACGATGTACGCCATCGCCCCGGCGTCCCGCGCCCGGTCCACCAGCTCCCGCTGCGAGAACGCGGTCAGCATCAGCACCGGCGCCAGGTGCGCCTCGTGGATCTGCTCGGCCGCGGACAGCCCGTCCAGCACCGGCATCTTCACGTCCAGGATCGCCAGATCCGGCTTCAGCTCCTGGACCAGCCGGACCGCCGTGGCCCCGTCCCCGGCCTCGCCGACGACGGTGTACCCCTCCTCCTCCAGCATCTCCTTGAGGTCGAGGCGGATCAGCGCCTCGTCCTCGGCGATCACAATGCGGGTGATCTGGGGCGAATCGGTCTCAAGCGGCGATGCCTGCTCGTCGGCGGTGCTCACGGGGCTCCTCG
This sequence comes from Streptomyces sp. XY431, assembly GCF_001279805.1. Classification (NCBI taxonomy): domain Bacteria; kingdom Bacillati; phylum Actinomycetota; class Actinomycetes; order Kitasatosporales; family Streptomycetaceae; genus Streptomyces; species Streptomyces sp. XY431. Next base: position 5,966 of record NZ_LGDO01000116.1, on the reverse strand, counting down.
TTCCGGCGGGGTACTGCATGCACGAGGGTACCTAGCTGCGCCGAGCGGTGCGCGCAGGGTATCCTTCACGGGCGCGACTAGCCGGGTTGGTGGAAGGGCAGACACGATCGCCTCAAAAGCGATTGCCTGAAAGGGCGTGTGGGTTCGAATCCCACACTCGGCACTCGATATTGCCTCATATTCCCAGGCCATGGGAATTTCATCACATTGAGTGGCATTCGACCGAACTCCAGTCGCGGCGCACGCCGCCCCGGAGGCTGGCGCGCATGACCACCAATTCTGTACGCGAACAGGCTGTCCACCTTCTTCGCGGGGGCATGGCCAACGCCGCGGTCGCCCGCCGGTTCGGCGTTCCGCCCGGGACCGTTTCCTGGTGGAAGCACCAGGATCGGCTGAAGCACGACACCTGCCCCGGCCGGAAGCGGTCCACCTGCCTCCATTGCTACGGGGATGCCCTGGACCGCCCCGCCTATTCCTACCTCCTCGGCCTCTATCTGGGTGACGGCCACATCCTGCTGCCGAACGAGTACCGCAGAACATCGAGCCTCCAGATCACCTGCGACGAGAAGTGGCCCACGGTCATGGACTCGGTCGAGCGCGCCATGCGGCAGGTACTACCGACGAACTCGCCCTGCCGGGTCCGGCGGACCGGCTGCCGGGACGTCAAGGTCTACTCGAATCATCTGCCCTGCTACTTCCCCCAGCACGGCCCCGGAAAGAAGCACGAGCGCACCATAGCCCTGCAGCCGTGGCAGCAGGAGATCGTCGACGCCCACCCGTGGGAGTTCCTGCGCGGGCTGATCCACTCCGACGGCTGCCGGATCACGAACTGGGCCACCCGCACCGTGAACGGGACCGTCCGGCGCCACGAGTACCCGCGCTACTTCTTCACCAACACCTCGACCGACATCGTCCGCCTCCTTACCGACACCCTCGACGCGGTCGGCGTGCAGTGGAAGGCCTCGACCCCCCGCCCGACCGGCCAGATCAACATCTCCGTCGCCCGCAAGGCCTGCGTCGCCCTGATGGACGCCCATATCGGCCCGAAGCACTGACGCCGGTGCGGCTCCGCCCGGGGCGGAGCCGCACCGGGCGGTCAGTTGTCCAGGGCGCCCACGTGGTGGACCCGGACGAGGTTGGTGGAGCCGGCGAGGCCGGGCGGGGAGCCGGCGGTGATGACGACGATGTCGCCCTTCTCGCAGCGGCCCAGGGAGAGCAGGGCGGCATCGACCTGTTCGACCATCTCGTCGGTGGTCGGCGCGAACGGGCCGAGGAAGGTCTCCACGCCCCAGGTGAGCGCCAACTGGCTGCGGACGGCCGGTTCGTAGGTGAAGGCCAGGACCGGGATCGGCGAGCGGTAGCGGGTCAGCCGGCGGGCGGTGTCGCCGGACTGGGTGAAGGCGATCAGGTACTTGGCGTGCAGGAAGTCGCCGATCTCCGCGGCCGCCCGGGCGACCGCGCCGCCCTGGGTGCGCGGCTTGTTGCTCGGGGTGAGGACGGGCAGGCCGTCGGCGAGGACGTCCTGTTCGGCGGCCTCGATGATCCGGCCCATGGTGCGGACCGTCTCGGACGGGTACTTGCCGACCGAGGTCTCGCCGGAGAGCATCACCGCGTCCGTGCCGTCGAGGACGGCGTTGGCGACGTCGGAGGCCTCGGCGCGGGTCGGCCGCGAAGAGTTGATCATCGAATCGAGCATCTGGGTCGCGACGATGACCGGCTTGGCGTTCCGCCGGGCGAGCTTGACCGCCCGCTTCTGCACCATCGGCACCTGCTCCAGCGGCATCTCCACGCCCAGGTCGCCGCGGGCGACCATGATGCCGTCGAAGCGGTCGACGATGGAGTCGAGGTTCTGCACCGCCTGCGGCTTCTCGATCTTGGCGATGACCGGGACCCGGCGGCCCTCCTCGTCCATCACCCGGTGGACGTCCTCGACGTCCCGGCCGCTGCGGACGAAGGAGAGCGCGATCAGGTCGGCCCCGGTCCGCAGGGCCCAGCGCAGGTCGGCGACGTCCTTGTCGCTGAGCGCGGGCACCGAGACGGCGATCCCGGGGAGGTTGAGGCCCTTGTGGTCGGAGACCAGGCCGCCCTCGACGACGAGGCAGCGGACCCGGGGCCCGTCGACCTCGACGACCTCCAGGGTGACCCGCCCGTCGTCGACGAGGATCCGCTCACCGGCGGTGACGTCCCCCGCCAGGCCGGGGTAGGTGGTGCCGCAGCCGTTCTGGTCCCCTTCGACGCCCTTGTCGGTGGAGATGGTGAACTCGTCGCCGCGTTCGAGAAGTACCGGGCCCTCGGCGAAGGTTCCGAGGCGGATCTTCGGGCCTTGAAGGTCGGCGAGCACGCCGATACTGCGGCCGCTCTCGTCCGCGGCCTTGCGGACCCGGCGGTACCGCTCCTCGTGCTCGATGTGGGAGCCGTGGCTCAGGTTGAATCGGGCGATGTCCATCCCGGCGTCGACCAGGGACTTGATCTGGTCGTACGTGTCGGTGGCGGGCCCGAGGGTACAGACGATTTTTGCTCGGCGCATAGTGCTGAGAGTAGGCATTACCGGCGCGTAACGTCGATGCCGGTCCGGACAACGGGATGGCCGTTGCCGTAAGGAGAGTTGAACAATCTGACACGACGTCGGACCGACGTGCGAGAGGTCCCCGGCAGTCCGTCCGTACTCGATCCCCGATGCGATTCCGTGAAGGGCTGTTCACCCCTGGTTCACCAGGACTTCCGCCCCCGCTCCCGGCCCGGCGGGACGCTCGTCACCCGGGTGGGGAGAGCACGTTGTGACGAGGGGGGAAGCTTCCGGAATGAAGCGCGTGATCGGAGTACTGACGGTACTTCTGGTACTCGGGGGTCTGGCGTTCGCGGTCGTGAACAGAACGAAGGATCCCAAGGACGACCCCAAGAACGATCCGGCCAAGGTCGTCACCCTCGCCGGCATGGTCGGCTCGGAGAAGGGCGCGTTCTTCGACGACCAGCAGGTCAAGGACGCCCTGAAGGCCCGCGGACTGGTGGTGAACACCCAGAGCGCCGGCTCCTGGCAGATGGGCGATCTCAAGAACGACAACCTGGACTTCGTCTTCCCGGCGAGCCAGCAGCCCGCCGAGGCGATCAAGGCGGACCACAATCTGAAGAGCACCCCGACCCGGCCGTTCTACTCGCCGCTGGTGATCGTCACGTACAAGTCGACCGCCGAGGTGCTGAGGCAGAACAACCTGGCGTCCCAGGACGAGACGAGCCACGTCTGGAAGTTCTCGATGAAGGACTTCCTCGACGGCGTCGACAACAGGACAACCTGGCAGAAGCTCCCGAGGCCGCCCGCGAACGAGAAGCCGGGCGACCTCGTCGGGTCCATCTTCCTGACCACCACCAACCCCGAGACGTCCTCCTCGGGTGCCCTGTACCTCGCCATGGTGTCCTACCTGCTGAACGCCAACCAGGTGATCCCGGCGCCGTCGGGAGTGACGCAGCAGATCGGCGACAAACTGCAGGCGGTCATCTCCCCGCAGGGGGTCATGAAGAACTCCACCGAGGAACCGTTCATGGACTTCGTGTCCGGGAACGGCCGCCCGCTGGTGCTGGCGTACGAGTCCCAGGCGCTCGAACTGGTCCTGAAGAAGAAGGCCCCGACGGACATGGTGATGCTCTACCCGGACACCACCGTGGTCTCCGACCACACGATCGTCGCCTTCAACGACAAGGGCCAGCGGCTCGCCGACGCGCTGGCCGACGACCCGGCGCTGCGCGACCTGGAGATCAAGTACGGCTTCCGGCCGTCGGGCGCGGCGGGAGCGGCGGCGTTCGCCGCCAAGGTCCAGGAAGCGCAGAACAGCAACCCGGAAGCGCGGTTCGCGTTCGCACCCGACCTGGGTGTCGCGAAGGTCTCGCAGGCCACGGTGCCGACGCCGGCGGTCATGAAGCAGCTGGTCGACGCCGCGAAGGCCAAGTGATGGGGGACATGAGGACAGGAGTGGGCACGATGCGCAGGAGTGGTGTGCGGGGCCTGATGGCCGGTCTGGCGCTGCTGGTGGCGACGTCGGTGGCGGCGTGCACGTCGTCGCCCGCGCCGCCGCCGAAGACCGGGCCCAGCGATCCGCCGGCGGCCAGCGCGCAGCCGGGGGTGCTGCGGGTGCTGGCCGGCAGTGAACTCCAGGACATGGCGCCGGTGCTGGAGGAGGCCCAGAAGGCCACCGGGGTGACGGTGCAGTTCGCCTGGACCGGTTCGCTGGACGGCGCGGACGCGGTGTCCGCGGGCCGGACCGACGGTAAGTACGACGCGATCTGGTTCCCGTCGAACCAGTACCTGCACCTGGACGAGGGGAGCAAGTCGAAGCTGCTCTCGGAGACGCCGATCATGGCCTCGCCGGTCGCGTTCGGCATCCGCTCGGCGGTGCTGGGCGACCTGGGCTGGGGCGACGGCTCCAAGGTGACCTGGGGCAATCTGGCGGAGGCGGCGTCCGGCGGCAAGCTGTCCTACGGCATGGCGGACCCGTCGCGGTCGAACTCCGGCTTCTCGGCGCTGGTGTCGGTGGCCTCGGCCTTCTCGGGCGCGAACGCGGCGCTGACCGAGGCGGATGTGCAGAAGGCGACGCCGCAGCTGAAGCAGTTCTTCACCGGCCAGAGGCTGACGTCCGGTTCCTCGGGCTGGCTGGCGCAGGCGTACAGCCGGGCGGAGAGGGGCTCGATCGGCGCGCTGGTGAACTACGAGTCGGTGCTGCTGTCGATGAACAAGACGCTGGCTGCTGACCAGCAGCTCACTGTGGTCCGTCCGATCGACGGCGTCATATCAGCGAACTACCCGCTGACGCTGCTGAGTTCCTCGGCGCAGCGGGAGCGGGAGTCGTTCCAGCGGCTCACCTCCTACCTGCTGAAGGAGGATGTGCAGAAGCGGATCTCGGAGCTGACGCTGCGCCGTCCGGTGACGGCGGGAGTGGCCCCGGCGGCGGGGCTGCCGACGGACCGGCGGCACGAGCTGCCCTTCCCCGGCACCCGGGCGGTGGCGGACGGGCTGCTGTCCTCGTACCAGAACGAGCTGCGCCGGCCCTCGCGCACGGTGTACGTGCTGGACACCTCGGGCTCGATGGCCGGGCAGCGGCTGTCCTCACTGAAGTCGGCGATGGGCCGGCTGACGGGCGCGGACGACACCCGGGGGGTGCGGCGGTTCCGGGACCGGGAGGAGGTCACGCTGATCTCCTTCGCCTCGAAGGTGAAGTCGACGAAGACCCATTCGGTGCCGACCGGCGCGGGGGCGCAGCAGGAGCTGGCGTCGATCAACGGGGATGTGCAGGCACTGTCGGCGGACGGCGGGACGGCGGTGTACTCCTCGTTGCAGGAGGCGTACCGGGTGATCCAGCGGCAGCAGTCGGCGGCCGGGGACGACCGGTTCACCTCGATCGTGCTGATGACGGACGGGGAGAGCAACGAGGGGGCGTCGGACAAGGACTTCCGGACCTTCTACGAGGGGCTGTCCTCGGCGCAGAAGGCGACGCCGGTGTTCCCGATCCTGTTCGGTGACGCCGCGAAGGGGCAGTTGCAGGGGATCGCCGACCTGACCGGCGGCAAGCTGTTCGACGGGACGGGCTCGCTGGACGGGGCGTTCGAGGAGATCCGTGGCTACCAGTAACGGTGGCGGGAACGACCCCGGCGGCCCCGGTGACCGGGTCTGGGCGTATCTGACCTCCGCCCGGCACTACGTGGCGAGCGGGGCGGCCGTGGCCGGGGCGGGGGCGGCGATCGGGTTGCAGAGCCCGGTGGCGCTCTCGGCGCTGCTGGTGGCCGGGCCGTACGTCGCGACGGTGGCCCTGTGGCGGCGCAAGCCGTCGGAGGGGCTGGGCGGGCCGGAGGAGTCGGAGGAGCCGCTGGGCGTCTCGCTGAGCGTCCAGCGGCCGACGCCCCGGCCCGCGCCCCCGGCGTCGGAGGCGCCCCGGGCGGCCCCGGCGTACCCGGCCCCGGCCCCGGCCCCGGCCCCGGCT
>NZ_LGDO01000115.1:0-12874 GCF_001279805.1 Streptomyces sp. XY431 | reverse complement strand
GGCCGGGGTGCTGCCGAGGGGGTGCGGACGGTGGCGCGGGGGACGGGAGGGGCGGTGGAGACCGGTGCCGGGGCGAACCGTCGTCGCGGCGGATGTTTCGGAAGGGCGCCAGGGGCGAGAATGGCGCGCATGATCGTCCACTGCGCCATCTACCGGGACGGCCGCCCGGTCGCGACGCCCGCGGGTCCGGCCGGCTCCCTCGCCGCCGCCCGGAAGGCGGGGCGGGGCGGCTTCGTCTGGATAGGCCTGTTCGAACCGACCGCCGAGGAACTCGACCAGGTCTCCGAGGAGTTCGGCCTGCACCCGCTGGCCGTCGAGGACGCGGTCGGCGCCCACCAGCGGCCCAAGGTGGAGGTCTACCAGGACTCGCTGTTCGTCGCGCTCAAGACCCTCGGCTACCACCCCGGCGGCCACGCGGTGACCAGCGGCGAGGTGATGCTCTTCGTCGGCGAGGACTTCGTGATGACCGTCCGGCACGGTGCCGACACCCCGCTCGGCGACCTGCGGGCCGAGCTGGAGGAGCAGCCGGAGGTGCTCAAGTACGGCCCGAGCGCCGTGCTGCACTCCGTCTGCGACGCGGTGGTGGACGGCTACGTGGACGTGGTGGTCGGGCTCCAGGCGGACCTCGACGAGCTGGAGGCCGACGTGTTCGCCCCCGGCCGGGTGGGCCGGGACATCGCCGGCCGGATCTACGGCTACAAGCGCCAGCTGGTCACCGTCCGCCGGGCCACCGGCCCGCTGGTCGAGCCGATGATGCGGCTGGACCGCGGCGGGGTCCCGTACGTCCGCGCCGAGGCGCAGCCCTACCTGCGGGACGTCTCCGACCACCTGGCCCGGGCCAACGACCAGGTGGAGGGGATGGACCGGCTGCTGTCGGACATCCTCGCCGCCAACCTGGCGCAGGTCAGCGTGCAGCAGAACAACGACATGCGGAAGATCTCGGCCTGGGCGGCGCTGGCCGCCGTGCCGACGCTGATCGCCGGCGTGTACGGGATGAACTTCGAGCACATGCCCGAGCTGCACCAGGCCTGGGGCTACCCGGCGGTGGTCTCGCTGATGGTGGTGGTCTGCGTGCTGCTGCACCGGGTGTTCAAGCGGCACGACTGGCTGTAGGGCGGGCCTTTCGGAGCACGCCCCGGGCCCGCGCCGCCGGTCGTTCCCGGGTGGCCCGGTCGCCGGTCGTCGTTCCCGGGTGGCCCGGTCCGTTGTCGTTCCCGGGTGGCCCCGTCGCCGGTCGGACGGTGCCACCCGGGGCGCGGCGGTCAGGCCAGGCTGGCGCGCTCCAGCGCCGCGACACCGGTGCGCAGCGCGGTGATCCGCTCGTCCAGGGTGAAGCCGGCCGGGGCCAGGGTGAGCGTGGTGACGCCCGCGTCGGCGTACGCCTGCATCCGGTCGGCGATCCGGGCGGTGTCGCCGATCAGCGAGGTGGCGTCGATGAGCTCGTGCGGGACGGCGGCGGCCGCGCCCGCGTAGTCCCTGGCCAGGTAGCGCTCCTGGACCTCGTCGGCGGCCTGCTCGTAGCCCATCCGCCGGGCGAGCTGGTTGTAGAAGTTCTTCTCCTTGCTGCCCATGCCGCCGATGTAGAGCGCGGTGTACGAGCGCTGCGAGTCGACGCCCGCCTTGATGTCCTCGCCGACCGCGATGGCGACGGTCGGGCAGACGTCGAAGCCCTCGAACTCCCGGCCGGCCTCGGCACCGGCCCGGACCCGGCCGGCCTTCAGCGGGTCGAGGGAGAGCGCGGCGTGCTCCGGGTCGAAGAAGATGCCGAGCCAGCCGTCGGCGATCTCGCCGGTCTGCTCCAGGTTCTTCGGGCCGATCGCGGCGATGTACAGCGGGATGTGCTCGCGCACCGGGTGCACGGTGAGCTTGATCGGCTTGCCGGGGCCGCCAGGCAGCGGCAGCGTCCAGTGGTCGCCCTCGTGGACCAGCCGCTCGCGGGACATCGCCTTGCGGATGATCTCCACGTACTCGCGGGTGCGGGCCAGCGGCTTGTCGAACTTCACGCCGTACCAGCCCTCGGAGACCTGGGGGCCGGAGACGCCGAGACCGAGCCGGAAGCGGCCGCCGGAGAGGGTGTCCAGGGTGGCTGCGGTCATCGCGGTCATCGCGGGGGTGCGGGCCGGGATCTGGAAGATCGCCGAGCCCACGTCGATCCGCTCGGTCCGGGCGGCGACGAAGGACAGCACGGTGGCCGCGTCCGAGCCGTAGGCCTCGGCGGCCCAGCAGACCGAGTAGCCGAGCCGGTCGGCCTCCTGGGCGACGGCGATGTTGTCGGCGTCCATGCCGAGTCCCCAGTAGCCGAGGTTGATGCCGAGTCGCATGGGCACTGCCTTCCAGTCGGTTGTGTCGTGAGGGTAGCGGCGCGTCCGGCGGACATGCTACTGGCCGGTAGGAGTGGGCCGGGTCACATTCCGGCCGCGCGGCGGGGCCGGGCGCGGCCCGTACCGGGGGCCGGGGCGTCCCGCGGCGGGGGCCGGGGCATCGCGCGGCGGGGGCCGGGGTCGTCCTGCGGGTCTGCACACCTGCCCGGGCACCGGCCGCTACGCTCAGCCGACGTGGAGGCGCCTTGCCCCACCTGCGCGTTCGTCCCCGTCGTCCCGGCCGTGCGGCCGCGGTGCCGACCGGTGCCGCCGCGCCGCCACCGCACCTACGGCCAGTAGGAAGGCACGTCCGATGGAAAAGCGTCACCTCGGCCGCACCGGGCTGCAGGTCTCCCGGCTCGGCCTCGGCACCATGACCTGGGGCCGCGCCACCGACGAGCAGGAGGCCGCGGAACAGCTCAAGGAGTTCGTCGACGCCGGCGGAAACCTCGTCGACACCGCCGACGTCTACGCCGACGGCGACGCCGAGTACCTGCTCTCCCGGCTCACCGACAGTCTCGTCCCCCGCTCCGACCTGGTCATCGCCACCAAGGCCGGCAGCGTCCCGGCCGCCCGCCGCTTCGACGCCTCGCGCGGGCACCTGCTCGCCGCGCTCGACGCCTCGCTGCGCCGGCTCGGCACCGACTACGTCGACCTCTGGCAGGTCCACGCCTTCGACCCGGCCACCCCGGTCGAGGAGACCCTCAGCGCCCTCGACATCGCCGTCTCCTCCGGCCGGGCCCGCTACGTCGGGGCCTGCGACTTCAGCGGCTGGCAGTTGGCCAAGGCCGCCACCTGGCAGAACGCCCATCACGGGCGGGTGCCGCTGGCCGGGGCGCAGCTGGAGTACTCGCTGCTCCAGCGCGGCATCGAACGGGAGGCCCTGCCCGCCGCCCAGGACGCCGGGGTCGGGCTGCTCGCCGCCTCCCCGCTCGGGCGCGGCGTGCTGACCGGCAAGTACCGGCACGGCCTCCCGCAGGACTCGCGCGGCGCCTCGCCGTACCTGTCGGGGTTCGTCCAGCCGTACCTCGGGGAGCGTCCGCGGAGGATCGTGGACGCCGTCGCCACCGCCGCCGACGGGCTCGCCAGCAGCCCGCTGGCGGTCGCGCTCGCCTGGGTCCGGGACCGCCCCGGAGTGGCGAGCGCGCTGGTCGGGGCCCGCACCGTGGGGCAGCTGCAGGCGGCGCTGTCGGTGGAGGCGCTTACGCTTCCGGAGGAGATCCGCGGTGCGCTCGACGACATCTCGGCGCCGGTCCACCGCTACCCCGACCAGGGGTGGAGCGAGCTGTAGCGGTCGCTCGACCCCGCGCCCGAGCCTGTCCGAACCGACCGACCGCCGACCCGGCCGCCCCGCGCGGCCCGGACCGGCCCGAACAGCCGACCGCCCGCAGCACGGGGCGGCCGGTACCCAGCAGTGGAGTTGAGCTTTTGTGGAGCGGACGATGACCGACGCGGAGAACGGCGCCCCGGAGGAGTCCTCGATGAGCCCGGACACGGGCGGCGCCGTGCCCGCGCAGGCGTCGGCGGAGCGGGGCCCGGCGGACGCGGACGCGGATGCGGGCGCCGACACGGCGGGCACGGACGGGGATGCGGGCTCGACGGACGGGGACGCGGGCTCGGGCACGGACTCGGCTGACAGTGGGTCGGCGGGCGCCGGGGCACCGGATGCGGCCGGTCCCGGCGGCGACGCCGCGGACCGGGCGGCCGCCGTCGCGGCGCTGGCCGAGCGGGTCCGCTCGGTGGGCCGCTCCGGCCCGAACGCCGCCGCGCCCTCGGCGTCCTCGGCCGCCTCGACGCCGGAGGACGGGGCGGCTCCCGCCACCCCCGCCGACGGCACCGGCGCCGGCCGGGTGGTGACCGACGAGCAGCGGGCGCAGGCGCTCCGGGCGACCGCCGAGGTGCTCGGCGCGGGTGGCGCGCCGGCCGAGCTGGCCACCGCCGCCGTGTCGGTGTTCGGCGACGGCGCGGCCGAGCAGCTCCGCGAGGACCCGTGGGCCGTGCTCTCCCTGCCCGGTGTCCGCCCCGAGCACGCCGACGGCTTCGCCCGCGGCCTGCTCGGCCAGGCGGCCGGCCCCGGCGACCCCCGGCGGGCGCAGGCGCTGGTCGGCTGGGTGCTGGAGCAGGCGGCGCTTCGCGGCCACTCCGCCCTGGAGATCGGCGAGGTGACCGCCGGGCTGGAGCGCCTCGGGGTGCCGGACTCCGCCGCCGCCGTCCAGGCCGCGGTGCTCGACGGCGGGGCGATGCCGTTCCAGGAGGAGCTCACCGGTGCCGAGGCGCACGCGGCGGGCGGCGACGACGAGGACGAGCCGCCGACCCGGACCCTGCTCGCCCTGGAGCGCCTCGCACTGGCGGAGGAGAGCCTGGCGGACGGCCTGGTCCGACTGATGTCCACCTTCGTGCCCGGCGAGGACCAGGAGGAACCCGCCGGGGAAGCCGCGACCGAGACCGCCGAGGAAGCGGACGACGAATCGACCGGCGACGCGGACGGCACGGACGGCGCGGACCCGGAAGCCGGTGCCGAGGACGCCCCGCAGGCACCCGCCGCGCCCGGCCCGGCCGCCTGGGAGGCTGCCGCCGAGGCCGCCCCGTCCTCCTCCGCGGCCGCCCTGGTCCGGGCCGCCGCCGGGAGCGCGCTCGTCCTGCACACCGGCGGCGAGGCCGCCCGTGCCGAGCCGGCCGCCCTGCTGGCCGCGGCCACCGGCCTCGGGCTGCGCGCCTGGGCCGCCACCTGGACCGACCACGGCCGGCACGCCTTCGCCGCGCTCGCCCCGCTCGCCGACGCCCCGGCCCCCGCGCCCGTCGCCACGCTGGCCGAGCTGCTCGCGGGCGCCGCCGGCCCCGGCCGCTCCCCCGACGGCACGCTCGCGCTCGACCTGCTGGTCGTGCTGGACGCCCCGCTGCTGGACGTCGAGCTGGCCGCCACCCTGCTGGAGTCGCTGGCCGACGGCACCCGACTGGTGCTCAGCGGCGACCCGGGCCAGCTGTGGTCCGCCGGTCCCGGCCGGTTCTTCGCCGACCTGCTCACCGCCAAGGTCTGCCCGGCCGTCGCCTCCCGCACCCCGGACTTCGGCCCGATCGGCGAGCTGGTCTCCGGCGTCGGCATCGGCGAGCTCCAGCCGGTCGAGGCGCCGGACAAGGAGGTGGTGATCCTGACCGCCAAGGACTCCGGGGAGGCCGTCCACCGCGCCCTCCAGCTGCTCACCGACTCCATCCCGCGCGCCCTCGGCATCCCGTCCGAGCAGGTCGTGCTGCTCACCCCGGGCCACGGCGGCGGGGCCGGCACCCGCGCGCTGAACGCGGCCGCCAAGGCCAGGCTCAACCCGGGCCCGGGCCGGTTCGCCGGCTTCGACCCGGGCGACCGGGTCGCCGACTCGCCCGCGCCCGGCCACACCCGGCTGGCCCGGGTGGTCGACGGCGACGCCGCCGGTCTGCACCTGGAGTACCCGGACGGCACCCGCCGCACCGTCGCGCCCGCCGAGGCCCAGAAGCTGCGGCACGGCTGGGCGCTGACCGTCCACCAGGCGGTCGGCCGGCACTGGCCGGGCGCGGTGGTGGTCGTGCCGGACGACGCCGCGGCGGCGCTCAGCCGGCAGTGGGTGTACACCGCGTTCGGCCGGGCCGAGCGGCACCTCTCGGTGGTCCATGCCGCCGGACCGGCGCTCCCGCAGGCCGTCGCCGAGCGCCCGGCCGCGCCGCGCACCACGCGGCTGCGCGCGATCCTCGCCGAGAACGCCGCGCAGGAGTACTGACGGCCGCGGACGGCGTCCGGTCCGCGCACCGGACCGGTCGGAGGGCCCCCTCGTCCGTCGAGGGGGCCCTCCGGCCTTCCCGCGCACCCTCCCGCCATGAACACGATTCATCGTTCCGGTAGATAGCAAGCCTTGGACGCATGGCACCGGACCGGCGGAGGGTGAGGACATCCCCCGGCGCGCACCTCCGCGCCGGCCGTCCTCCGAGAGGAACGTCCGAAATCATGCGTCCGAAGCCGCGGTTCCGCCCTGTCTCCGCCGCCCTCACCGGCTCCCTGGCCGGGCTGCTCACCGCCACCGCCGTCCTCGGCGGTGCGACCGCCGCCACCGCTACCGCCGGCGACTCCGCCGGCCGGGACTCCGCCCCGGGAGCGGACCGGGCCTGGCGGCTGGTGGACCGCTCGCCCGACCTCGTCCGGCCCCGGGCGCTCACCGTGGACGGCTCGCTGGGGGCCCGCCGGGCCGCGCAGGAGATCCGGCTGGCCCAGCAGCTCTACACCTTCTGGAACACCGGGGAGCAGCGCTACCTGGACGCCGCCGTCGACCGGGACTTCCGGGACAACACCCTCCCGGCCGGGCGGCCGCAGGGGCCCACCGGCCCGGCCGTCGCCTCGCGCGCCTTCCGGGCCGCCGTGCCCGACCTCCGCTGCGAGCTGGCCGACCTCCTGGTCACGGGGGACAAGCTCACCGCCCGGCTGGTGTTCCGAGGGCACTTCACCGGGGAGTTCGAGGGGCGGGCCGGCCGTGGGCAGGCCGTGGAGTTCACCGCGATCGACATCCAGCACGCCGGCGCGCGGCGGATCACCGAGGACTGGCACATCGAGGACAACACCACCCTCCTCGCCCAGCTCGGCGCCGCCGCCGGCTGAGCGGGCCCCGCCCCGCGCGCCGGGCGCGCGGGGCGGACACGGGAGCGGGTCAGTCGTCGAGGTCCTCGTCGTCGTAGACCTCGCTGACGTCGAAGCGGCAGATCAGCAGCTGCGGGTCCGCGTGCTCGAACGGCTCCGGCAGCCACTCCCCCGGCTCGCTCGGCTCGGCAGCCGCCACCCAGAGCGTGGAGTCGCCCTCCTCCAGCCCGAACTCCTCGCTGCGGGCGGCGATCTCGTCCGGCTCGAACTCGCCGAACAGCACGCCGATCGCGGCGTTCACCCCGTCGCCCGCGGCCCCCTCCGGGGTCAGCGAGTCGTCCAGCCGCTCGGCCTGGGCACGCAGCCGCTTCGGGTCGACGATGTGGTAGTCACGGCGGATCAGCACGCTGATCGCCTCGGGCTGTTCGGGTCCGTGGAACCCGCCCGGCCCCTCGTCCCCGGGGACCTCGAAGGGTGTGACCTCGTCGTAGACCTCGTACAGGAGTTGGTCGTACGCGATGGCCGCCGTCGCGAGCTGCTCGTAGGCGGTGGACACAGCGGAATCATCCGCTGCGCTGGGGCTTGACACCGCTTCCAGATGACGGTCGATGGCGGCCTTGACCGCCTCGGCGGCGGCGCGTACCTCGGCAATGGTGGGCTGCGCGGCATCAGACATGGTGCAGACGCTATCTCCCCCCGGTGCCGGTACGCACAGCGGTTGTCACCTACACCCGCGATTTCACCGCAACTTCCCCCCTGATGTCCGTTCCGCATGCATCTGTCCCCCACCGGGAAGCCCTCGACGGCGCACGCCGGGCGCACGCGCGGGCCCGCCCCGGAGTCGCTTCACCCGGCGCGCCCGGGGTATGCCGACCACAGGAGCAACGGAACTGATGTCCAGTCAGCCAGGTGCGGGCCGGGGCGGCCGAAAATACCCGGGCCCGCTGTCGGAGGCAGGCCTTAGGCTTGCTCGGAGGCGTCCCACAGGAGGAGCGTTTTGACCCCACCGAAGCTGGTCCGGCAGCCGGAGTACGAGTACCAGTCGCTGCGCATGCCGCGCGGGACGTCCCGCAACGCGGCACGCCAACTCCTCACCGATCATGCCGAGTACGGGCACTGGGAGCTCGACAGGCTCCGCCTGCTCCCGGACGGCAGCCGGACGGTGCTGCTGCGCCGGCGGATCATCCGGCAGGTTCGGAGCTGGTGACGGTCCAGGGCCGATGACCGTACGGAGCCGGTGACCGTGCAGAGCTGGTGACGGCGGCCGTACCGGGCCGTACGGGGGCCGGGGCACGGCACCGGCCCCGGGCCGTGGGGCCCGGGGCCGGTGTGCCGGGGAGTCCGGCGCCGGAAGTGCTCAGCGAGCGCCGGCGCGGGCGCGGCGGTAGAGGACGCCGCCGCCGATCAGCAGGGCCAGACCGGCCGCGCCGAGCAGTTCGGTGTCACCGGCGCCGGTGGAGGCGAGCTGGCTGCCCGCCGTGGCGGCGGTCGGGGCCGCGGACGGGCTTCCGGTACGCGCGGACGCCGGGCGGGCCTGGCCCGCCGACCCGCCCTGCTGGACGCCGGAACCGGTGCCCGGGGTGGCCGCTCCGCTCGCGGAGCCACCCGTCGTCCCGCCGCCGGACGGCGTGGCCTCCGACGGGCCGCCGTTCCTGGGCGTGCCCGGCGTGGTCTCGCCGCTGCCCGGGGTCTGGGTGACCGGCGGGGTGGAGGGGTGGCCGGTGGCGGGCGGCGGCGGGTTGTGCGAGCCGTGCTCCTCCGGGCAGTCCTCGTCGGGCGTGGCGGGCGGAGCGGTGTGCGCGGGCGCGGCCGTGTTGGCGCAGTCGTTGCCGAAGGCCGGGTTGGCGGCGCCGACCACGTCGACCGAGTTGCCGCAGGCGTTGACGGGGATGTGCACCGGGGCCTGAACGCTGTTCCCGGCCGCGACACCGGGTGACCCGGTGGCCGCACCCGAGGCGCTCGCGCCCGAGGCCGACTTGCCGCCGCCCGTGTGCGCACCGCCATGACGCCCGGAGGCGTTGGCGCAGTTGTTGCCGTACGCCGGGTTCAGCACGCCGATCACATCCACGGTGTTGCCGCAGGCGTTGATCGGCACCTCCACCGGCACCTGCACCGAGTTCCCGGAGGCGACACCCGGCGAACCCACTGCCGCACCCTCCGCCCCGGCGGTCGCGCTGGCGTAGCCGGCTGTCGAGGCCAGCACACTGCCGGTGGCCACGGCCGTGAGGAGCCCCTTCTTGGCTGCGTTCCTCATATTTTCCCCTGACATTTCGAGACGACGTGACGACCTTCCGAAAGTCGGAATTTCCGATTGGGCGGAGAGGTCCTCGGCTGCATGGGAGAAAACGAAGCAACCCGCAAGGAGGTTGAGCCGTGCAGCCCCCATTCACTCTTTCGAGGGATGTCATGGGCCATCCCGGGGGCGGCCCCGGAAACGCAGGCGCCCCCGGCGCGGCGCGTCCGCCGCCCGGGGGCCCGACTCAACGACCGATCGAGGATCAGACGTTCGCGCAGTGGTTGCCGAACGCCGGGTTCAGCACGCCGATCACACTGATGGTGTTGCCGCACACGTTGACCGGGATGTGCACCGGAATCTGGATCTGGTTGCCGGCCACCACACCCGGGGAACCGGCGGCCACACCCTCGGCACCGGCCCCACCGTGGGCGGAGGCGACACCCGTGGCGGCGAGCACCAGGCCACCGGCGGCGGCGGTCACGGCGGCGATCTTCTTGACCTTCATCATTCCTCCTGTATGAACACCCGGATATCGGCTCCGGGCCATCACAGGAAGCAACGAGATTGCGGCAAACGGGGTACGGAACAGACGTCGCATTCACCCGGACCGGTGATACGACGAACAGGTCATCGAACTGCCGGGCCGGAATCCGTCCGCCCCGCCGTCCGGAAACACGGGAGCCGCACGGTGCACCACCGTGCGGCTCCCGTCCCGCTCAGCAGGCGTCGAGGAACCGGTCCAGCACCCGCACGCCGAACTTCAGGCCGTCCACCGGCACCCGCTCGTCCACCCCGTGGAACATCCCGGCGAAGTCCAGCTCCGGCGGCAGCTGGAGCGGGGCGAACCCGAAGCAGCGGATCCCGAGGTCCTGGAAGGACTTGGCGTCCGTCCCGCCGGACAGGCAGTACGGCACCGCCCGGGCGATCGGGTCCTCGGCACGCAGCGCGGTCTGCATCGCCTCGACCAGGGCCCCGTCGAAGCTCGTCTCGATCGCCTTGTCCGAGTGCAGGCTCTCCCGCTTCACCCGCGGGCCGAGCACGCTGTCCAGCTCGGCCAGGAACTCCTCCTCGTAGCCGGGCAGGAAGCGGCCGTCCACGTGCGCGGTGGCCTGGCCGGGGATCACGTTCACCTTGTACCCGGCGCCGAGCATGGTCGGCTGGGCGGTGTTGCGCAGCGTGGTGCCGATCATCTTGGCGATGCCGCCGAGCACCCGGAGCGTCTCGTCCATGTTCTCCGGGTCGAGCTCGACGCCGAGCGCGTCCGACAGCTCGTCCAGGAAGGCCCGGACGGTCTTGGTGATGCGCAGCGGGAACTCGTGCCGCCCGAGGCGGGCCACCGCCTCGCACAGCTCGGTGATGGCGTTGTCGTTGTTCTCCATCGACCCGTGCCCGGCCCGGCCCTCGACCGTGAGCCGCATCCAGTGCATGCCCTTCTCGGCCGTCTCGATCAGGTAGAGCCGGTTCCGGTCGTTGACGGTGAAGGAGAAGCCGCCGACCTCGCCGATCGCCTCGGTCACGCCCTCGAAGAGCCCCGGGTGCTTGTCCACCAGGTACCGCGCGCCGTAGGTGCCGCCCGCCTCCTCGTCGGCGACGAAGGCCAGCACCAGGTCCCGCGGGGGCTTGCGGCCGGTGCGCAGCCGGTCGCGCACCACCGCCAGGGTCATCGCGTCCATGTCCTTCATGTCGACCGCGCCGCGCCCCCAGACGCAGCCGTCCGCGATCTCGCCGGAGAACGGGTCGTACGTCCAGTCCGCGGCGTTGGCCGGCACGACGTCGGTGTGCCCGTGGATCAGCAGGCCCGGCCGGGACCGGTCCTCGCCCTCGATCCGGACGACGGTGGAGGCCCGCCCCTTGGCGGACTCGATGATCTGCGGTTCGAGGCCGAACTCCGCGAGCTGCTCGGCCGCGTACTCGGCCGCCTTCCGCTCGCCCGGACCGGAACCGTCACCGTAGTTACTGGTGTCGATCCGGATCAGATCGCGGCAGATGTCGGCGACCTCGGACTCCCCCGTCACCTTCGACTCGCTCCGCTCGCTCACGGTCACTCCTCGTCTCTGGCCCGCACCGGCACCCCAGCGCCGCCCCAGGACCTGCACCCGGGTCGCACGAGCACGTCCACCCATCCTCTCCCAGCCCCCGACCCGGATCCACCCCCAGGAAACACGCCGACACACCGCCGCAACCCCCACTCCCCCGCCCAGGCCCGTTTTGGGACCGGCAGCGGATCACTGCTACAGTTACATCTGTCAGCGCGGCCGACGAACAGAAGGAAGCCGCTGAGACAACACCCGGTCCGGGTGGCGGAATGGCAGACGCGCTAGCTTGAGGTGCTAGTGCCCTTTATCGGGCGTGGGGGTTCAAGTCCCCCCTCGGACACCACGGAAGACCCCAGATTCGTCTGGGGTCTTTTTTGTTTTCCCCGCCGTGGCGCGCGAGCAGCCCCGCACACCCGGCCCGGACGGCAGGCGCAGGCGGGGCGCGGGGGGCGGGGTGGGCGCCGGTCAGGTGGCGTGGGCGGTGACGGTGATGGCGGTCTCGGCGAGGAAGAAGCGGCCCTGGGTGGCGGCGAGGTGGACGGCGGTGTGCCAGGACTCGATCTCCGCCGGGGCGAGGGAGCCGCGGCCCTCCTCGGCGGCGGTGGTCAGGGCGTGGCGGATGCCCTCGATCCGGCGGGCGGCGTGGCCGGTCAGCTCGGTGGAGCTGGTGACGACCGGGTGGACCCGTCCGAGCCGCAGCGGGGAGTTCCGGACCAGGCCCGGGAGCTTGCGGCCGATCCGCCCGTCCACGTGGTCCATCCAGGACTGCTGGTCGTCGGTGAAGGCGTGGCAGATCCGCCGGTCGAGGTCGCGGTCCGCGCCGGCGATCACCAGTGAGTCGAAGTCGACGTGTGCCAGCACGGCCCGGCCGCCGGGCCGCAGCACCCGGGCGGTCTCGGCGAGCAGCGCGGCCGGGTCCGGCAGGCATTCGAGCACGTTGTAGGAGACCGCGGCGTCGAGGTCGTGGTCGGGCAGCGGGAGCGGCCGGGCCAGGTCCGACGTCTCGATGCCGATGCCACCGGGGTGGTCGGCCAGCAGGCGCCGGGCGGTGGCGACGCTGTCGGCCGAGTGGTCGAGGCCGAGCAGCCGGGCGTCGGGGTGGCGGCGGGAGAAGACGGCCAGGGTGGGGCCGGTGCCGCAGCCGAGGTCGAGCACCCGCCCGCCCGGGCGCAGTGCCGCCTCGTCCACCAGGTGCTCGTGTATCGGCTCGTCGGCTTCCGACATGTGTTCCCCCTCGGCGTCCGGCCTGTTCTACCACCGGGCGGCGAGGGCGGGCACGGGGTTTTCAGCGGGCGGCCCAGACCGGGCAGCGGGGGTGGTGGCGGTGGGTGCGGATGACCGTCCCGCCGAGCGAGCGGCGCTCGGTGGTGGAGACGGCGCAGCAGGCGGCCGGCGGGGCGCACGGTACCGGCGCGGACCCGGACGCACTCGGACCGGACACACTCGGACCGGACGCGCTCGGCGGGGGTGTGGGGAGCGGGCGGCGGGGGCGGCGGTCGGTGGATCGGCGGGTGGGGGGGGGGGGGGGGGGGGGGGGGGTGGGGGGGGGGGTGGGGGGGGGGGTCCCCCCGCCGGTGCCGGAGCCGCCGGTGCCCCCGGTCGGCTGCGGTGCCGTGGTCGGTCCGCCCGACGGTGTGGTGGTGGG
>NZ_LGDO01000114.1:0-13728 GCF_001279805.1 Streptomyces sp. XY431 | reverse complement strand
GGCCCGCCGCATTGCCACCCTGCTCGCCGGCGCCAACCACGCCGTCACGCCCGAGGACCTCGCCGAACTCCCCAAGGCCGCCGTGGTGTTCGTCACCATCGCCACCCGCCCCACCCTGCGGATCGGCGCCCAGCTCCACCCCCAGCACTGCGACCTGGCCGACCTGCGGGCCGCCTGGCGCGCCGCCGACGAGCTCGGCGTCGACTCGCTGTGGACCTGGGACCACTTCATGCCGCAGACCGGTGACCTCAACGGCCGCCACTACGAGTGCTGGTCGCTGCTGGCCGCCATGGCCGTCGAGACCAGCCGCGCCACCATCGGCTCCCTGGTGACCTGCACCGCCTACCGCAACCCCCACCTGCTCGCCGACCAGGCCCGCACCGTCGACCTGCTCAGCGGCGGCCGCCTGGTGCTCGGCGTCGGCGCCGGCTGGTTCGAGCAGGAGCACCGCGAGTACGGCTACCCCTTCCCCGGCCCCGGCGGCCGGATCGACGCCTTCGAGGAAGCCGTCACCGCGATCCGCGACCGCCTGACCCGGCTCAACCCGGCGCCCGTCGGCCCGCTGCCGATCCTCATCGGCGGCGGCGGCGAGAAGCGCACCCTCCAGGCCGTGGCCCGCTACGCCGACCTGTGGAACTGGTACGGCTGGGACTCCACCGACCCGGTGGCCGAGTTCGCCCGCCGCAGCGGCCTGCTCGACGACTGGTGCGCCGAGGTCGGCCGCGACCCGCGCGAGATCGGCCGCACCGTGATGATCGACGCCCCGCAGACCGGCCTGGCCGAGGCGTTCGCGGCGGCCGGCGCCACCGAGATCATCGTCTCCGTCCCCGGCCCGTTCGACCTCGCCCCGGTCCGCGAACTGCTCGCCCTGCGCGACGGCCTGGCCGGCCGATGAGCGGATCCGGGCAGCCGGACGGGCGTCCCGGCGCCGGGTTCCACGGCCTGATGGCCGCCCTGCTGGCGTCCAGCGCCGGCATCGGCCTGGTCTTCCCGCTGACCAGCATCTACATCAGCGACCGGCTAGGACTGGGCGGGACCGGCGCCGGCACCTACTTCGTGGCGATGGCGGCCGCCGGGTGCGCCGCCGCGGTCCTCGGCGGCCCCCGGGCCGACCGGGGCAGCGCGGCGGCGGTCGGCGCGGTCGGCACCACCTCGCTGGTCCTCTCCTACGCGCTGCTCGGCGCCGCGGGCGGCAGCCTGCCCGTGACGGCCTCCGGCCTGCTCGCGGGCGTCGGCTACGGCCTGCAGTACGCGGCCATCACCGGGGTGGTCACCGCCCTGGTGCCGGCCGCGGGGCAGCGCCGCGCCTTCGTGCTGCGCCATGTGATGACCAACGCGGGCATGGGCCTGGGCGCCACCGGCGGCGGGCTGCTGCTCGCCGCCGGCCGCCCGGCGGGCACCCTGCCCTGGCTGTACGAGGCGGCGGCCGCCGCCTCGGTGCCGCTCGCCGTGCTCTTCCTCCTGGTCCACCGGCGCCGCCGGGCCGTACCTGCCGTGCCGGACGTGCCTGCCGTGCCGGCCGTGCCCGACGGCGGTGCCGCGGACCGGGAACCGGACCCGCCGGGCTACCGGGCGCTGCTGCGCAGCCGTCCGATCGCCCTGCTGATGCTCGCCCAGGCGCTCTTCGCGACCGCCGGCTTCACCCAGATCGAGGCCACCGTCCCGCTGCTGCTGCACCACGGCATGGGCATCGGCCTGGCCGGCGTCAGCGCGGTCACCGCCGGCAACGCCCTCGTCCTGCTCCTGCTCCAGCACCCCGTCGCCCGGCGCCTCGAAGCGCTGGCCGAGGAGGCCGCGCTGATCGCGGCGCCACTGCTGTGGTGCGCCGCGTTCGGCGCGGGCGCCCTCGCGACGGCCACCGACGGCGCGGCCAGGACCGCCCTGCTGGCCGCCTTCGCCGCGCTCTTCGCGATCGGCGAAATCGCCTACTCCTCGGCGTTCTTTCCGCTGCTGGTACGGTTCTCGGGCCCCGCCTCGCTCGGCCGGGGCAGTGCACTGTCCTCGCTGGCCTGGAGCACGGGGACGGCCGTCGGGCCACCGCTGGGCATCGCGGTCGTGACGGCCACCGGCACCGGTACGGGCTGGCTCGCGCTCGCCGCGGGCGCCGCGGCGGTCCTGGCCGTCACCCTCCTGCTGCGCCGCACGGCCCGATGAACGCACCGAGCCGGCCGCAGCCCGGCGCCAGAACCACCCACCCTGCGTACGGGGAGACGAACGGAGCTTCCGTGTCAGAGCTGAAGACCGCCCACCGGACACCTCCGGCACCGGCCGCCACCCCGGTGCCCCGGGCCACCGCCCCCGGCCGGTCCGCACGGGCCACCGGCCGACTGGCGACGGTGCTGCCGCCGCTGGTGTTCGGCCTGATCCTGGTGGGCACCTGGGACGTCGTCACCCGGACCAAGGCCGTCTCGGCGTTCTTCCTGCCCTCCCCCGGCACCGTCGCCGGGGCCTTCGTCGACGCGGTCACCGACGGCGGACTGCTCGGCTACGCCTGGCAGACCGTCGTGGAGAGCGCCGCCGGCAGCGGCCTCGGCATCGCGGCGGCCCTGCCGCTCGGCTACCTGATGGCCCGCAGCACCATCGCCGCACGCGCCCTGCAGCCCTACCTCGCCGCCTCCCAGGCCGTACCGGCGGTGGCGCTCGCGCCGCTGCTCGCCCTGTGGATCGGCTACGGGCTGCTCCCGATCGCCATCCTCTGCGCGCTGCTGGTCTTCTTCCCGATGCTGGTCAACACCATGCTCGGCCTGCGCGAACTCGACCCCGAGGTGCTCAACGCCGCCCGGGTCGACGGGGTCGGCCGGTGGGGCATGCTGCGCCACATCGAGTTCCCGCTGGCACTGCCGAGCATCCTCGCCGGGGTGCGCACCGGGTGCACGCTCTCCATCACCGGCGCGGTGGTGGGCGAGTTCGTGATGGGCGGCGAGGGCCTCGGCCAGCTGCTGGCCGTCCAGCGCGGCCAGGCCGACTCCACCGGCCTGTTCGTCTCGCTGCTCACCCTCACCCTGCTGGCCGCCGCCACCTACGGGACCGTCCGGCTGGTCGAGCTGACCGTGGACCGCTGAGCACCGGCTCCTCGCGCCTCCTGCCTCCGCTTCCCTTGCCTGTGCCCGCTTCTGTTCCCGTGCCTGTTCCCGTCGAAATCCCTACCACCAAGGACTGTCGCATGCCCAAGACCACCGCCCGCGCCGCCGGGGCGCTCGCCCTCCTCCTCGCGGGCAGCGCCACGCTCTCGGCCTGCGCCTCCGACCCGACCGCCGCCAAGTCCTCGGACGGCAAGAGCGGCGGCGCCGTCACCGTCGGCCTCACCTACATCCCGAACATCCAGTTCGCCCCCTTCTACGTGGCGGAGAGCAAGGGCTTCTACAAGGAGGCCGGACTCAAGGTGACGCTTCGTCACCACAGCTTCACCGACGACCTGTTCGGCGCCCTGACCGCCGGTCAGGAGGACGTGGTCTACGCCGGCGGCGACGAAATGCTCCAGGCCCGGGCCAAGGACGTGCCGGTCGTGGACATCGCCACCCTCTACCACACCTACCCGGTGGCGATGCTGGTGCCGCAGGACTCCCCGATCCACACCATCGCGGACCTGCGCGGCCACAGCGTCGGCACCCCCGGCCCCTACGGCGAGACCTACTTCGGCCTGCTGGCCCAGCTGAAGGCCGGCGGACTGACCACCAAGGACGTCGACGTCCAGCACATCGGCTTCACCCAGCAGGCCGCCCTGGTCGGCAAGAAGGTCGACGCCGTGATGGGCTACCTCAACAACGACGCCGTCCAGTTCCAGCAGGCCGGCCTGGCCGTCCGCCCCGTCGAGGGCACCGGCGGCGCCTCGGCCCTGCCGCTGGTCGCGGCCGGCCTCGGCGCCACCAGGACCACCCTGGACAAGCGCGGCGACGACGTGCGCAAGTTCGTCGCGGCCACGCTGCGCGGCGTGCAGTACACCGTCGACCACCCCGACGAGGCGGTGTCGATCAGCAAGAGCTTCATCCCGGGCATGAACGACCAGAAGCAGCAGGACTCCGCCCTCGCCGTCCTCCGCGCCACCGCCCCCCTGATGCAGCCGCCCGCCGCCGGAAAGCCGGGCCTCAACGACCCGGCCACCTGGGACCGGATGGCCGCCTTCATGCAGGAGCAGGGCCTGATCGAGAAGCCCGCCACCCCCGCCGAGGCCTTCAGCAACGAGTACCTCCCGTAGCCTCCGGGGCGGCCGCCGCCCGCCGCCCTCGGTCGGCGGGCGGCGGAGTTCCGGCGCGAATTCGGCCGCCCGGGAAACGTCGCCCTCCGGCCCGGCCGACGGCGCGAATTCACCGTTTCCCCACGACCCGCCCTCTGTTACGGTCATTCCATGATCCATTGGCGGGGGATATTCGAGGACCGCGGATTCAGGGAGCTGTTCGCCGCCACCACAGTGAGCGCCGCCAGTGTCGGCGTGGCGAGAATCGCCGTCCCGCTGGTCGCCGTCCTCGCCCTGGACGCCGGAGAGTTCGAAGTGGGGCTCGTCTCCGCCTTCCTCACCCTCCCCTTCCTGCTGGTCGGCCTGCCGGCCGGGGTGTGGGTGGACCGGCTCCCGCGCCGCAGGATCCTGGTGCTGTGCCAGCTCGCCCGTGCCGTCATCCTGCTCTCCGTCCCGCTGTCCTGGTGGCTCGACCTCCTCTCGATCCGGCAGCTCTACGCCACCGTGCTGCTGTTCGGCGCGTGCAACGTCTTCTACGACGTCGCGTACCAGAGCTTCCTCCCCGGCCTGGTCGGCCGGGACCGGGTACTGGAGGGGAACGCCAAGCTCACCGGAGTCCAGCAGGTCTTCGCCGTGGGCGGCCCCTCGCTCGGAGGCCAGGCCGTGGCGCTGCTCACCGCCCCGGTGTCCTTCGTGGTGACCGGCGCGGGCCTCCTGGTCTCCGCGGTCTGCCTCGCGCGGATCCCCGCCGACGAGGAGCGGCCGGTCCGCCGGCCGGAGTCCCGCATGCTCAAGGAGATCGGGGCCGGGCTGCGCCTGGTCCGCCGAAGCCCCCGGCTGCTCGCCGTCGCCGGGTCGTCCGCCTGGCTGAATCTGACCTGGTACGCGGCCTACACGGTGATGATGGTCTTCCTGGCGCGGACGCTCGATCTCTCCCCCGCCCTGATCGGCCTCTTCCTGAGCGTCTCCGGAGCGGGCGGACTCCTCGGGTCCCTGCTGGCCCGGAGGATCTCCGAGCGGGTCGGTCCCGGCCCCGCGATGTGGCTGGTCCTCTGCCTCGGCTCCCCGTTCGCGCTCGTCCTTCCCCTGGTGGGATCCGGCTGGACGCTCTGGCTCGCGGCCTGCGCCGACGGCGTCACGGCATTCATGATCGTCGTCCACAACATCAACCAGGTCAGCTGCACCCAGGCCCTGACTCCCGATGCCTACCTCGGGCGGGTCAATGCCACCATGCGTTTCCTGACCTGGAGTTTCATGCCGCTCGGTTCGCTGCTGGGTGGCGCCGCGGCCGGCTGGCTCGGAACACGCCGGGGCCTCTTCGTGTGTGCCGCAGCCGGCTGTCTGGCCTTCCTCCCGATTCTCCTGTCACCGCTGCGGACCATGCGGCAATTCCCCACGTCGCCGGAAAGCGACCACAGCGACCACCAGGCCGTGGAAGAAGTCGGCGAATTCGCCGGGAAGCCCTGATATTCGCATTCCTGAACGCTTTTCGACCGACTCGTCCCCGTCTCCCCGGCCCGGCCCGGCCCGGCCCGGCCCGGTCAGCGGCGGCCGAGGGAGCGGTACGTCCAGCCGGCCGCGCGCCACGCCTCCGGGTCCAGGACGTTGCGGCCGTCGACGACGGCCCGGACGGCGACCTCCTCGCCCAGGGCCGCCGGGTCGAGCTCCACGAACTCGCGCCACTCGGTCAGCAGCAGCACCACCTCGGCCCCGCGCGCGGCCGCCGCGGCGGAGGCGGCGTAGGCCAGGTCGGGAAAGGCCTTGCGGGCATTGTCCAGGGCCGCCGGGTCGTACACCGCGACCTGCCCGCCCTCGCGTGCGATCGCCGCCGCGACGTCGAGCGCGGGCGAGTCGCGGATGTCGTCCGACTCGGGTTTGAAGGCGGCGCCGAGCACGGCGACCTTCCGGCCGGCGAAGGAGCCGGCCACCAGTTCCCGGGCGTGGTCGACGGCGCGGGTGCGACGGCGCAGGTTGATCGCGTCCACCTGCCGCAGGAACTCCAGCGACTCGCCGGTGCCCAACTCCTCGGCGCGGGCGACGAAGGCCCGGATGTCCTTGGGCAGGCAGCCGCCGCCGAAGCCGAGTCCGGCGGCGAGGAAGCGCCGGCCGATCCGCTCGTCGTGGCCCAGCGCCTCGGCCAGCCGCACCACGTCGGCGCCGGCCGCCTCGCACACCTCGGCGATCGCGTTGATGTACGAGATCTTGGTCGCCAGGAAGGCGTTCGCGGCGGTCTTGACCAGCTCGGCGGTGGCGTAGTCGGTGACCACGGTCGGGATGTCGCCCAGCGCCCCGTACAGGTCGCGCAGCAGACCCTCGGCCCGGCCGGGACGCACCCCGAGCACGATCCGGTCGGGCGCCAGGGTGTCCTCCACCGCGTGGCCCTCCCGCAGGAACTCCGGGTTCCAGGCGAGTTCGGCGGCCTCCCCGGCGGGCGCCAGCTCGGTGAGCCGGGCGGCCAGCCGCTCGGCCGTGCCGACCGGGACGGTGGACTTGCCGACGACCACGCAGGGCCGGTCCAGGTGCGGGGCCAGGGCGGCCACGGCGGCGTCGAGTTGGGAGAGGTCGGCGGCCCCGGAGTCCTTGCGCTGGGGCGTGCCGAGGCAGAGGAAGTGCAGGTCGCCGAAGGCGGCGGCCTCCTTCGGGTCGGTGCCGAAACGCAGCCGCCCGGCGGCCAGGTTGCGGCGCAGCAGCTCTCCCAACCCCTGTTCGTGGATGGGCAGTTCACCCTGATTGAGGGAGTGGACCCGGTCCTCGTCGATGTCCAGTCCGAGGACCTCGTGGCCGAGTTCGGCCATGCAGGCGGCATGGGTGATGCCGAGGTAGCCGCTGCCGATCACCGTCAGGCGGTGGCGCACGGTCGGTCTCCTGTCGTTGGTGGGGTGCGTGGCATTGCCGGACGGGGCAGGGAAGCCGGCCGACGGAGGGGACGGCCCGGGTCAGCCGGTGGCCCGGGTCAGCCGGCGGACGGGCCGGACGGCGAGCAGGGCGAGGGCGCAGCCCAGGCCGACCACGGCGCCGAGGAACAGCAGCCGGTGCACACCGACCAGGCCGCTGACCGGACCGGCGACCGCCTGGCCGAGCGGGACGGCCAGGATGGATCCGGCGATCTCGTAGGCCGCGACCCGGTTGAGCTTGTCCTCCGGTATCCGGGTCTGGACCGAGGTCGCCCACTGGACGCCCCAGAACGCCCACCCGATGCCGCTGACCAGGTAGCCCGCCATCAGCAGCGGCACCGGAGGCACCAGCGCGGCGGACAGCGGCATCAGCGGGAAGAGCAGCATCGCCACCGCCCCGCCGAACAGCGGACGGGCCGGGCGCAGCCGGATCGCGACCAGGCCGCCGAGCACGCAGCCGACACCGAACGCGCTCTCCGCCCAGCCGAAGGCCGCCTTGCCGTGGGCGTCGATGATGGAGACCGCGCCGACCGGGGTGATCGGGCCCCAGACCGCGACGCCGAGGACCCACCAGATCAGGATCACCGACCACAGCCAGGAGCGGGAGCGGAACTCCGTCCAGCCCTCGCGCAGGTTCTGCAGGGTGGAGGCGCTGCGGTCGGGTTCGACGTACGGCAGCCGCAGGGCCGTCAGGCAGAGCCCGCTGACCACGAAGGCGACCGCCGTCGCGGCGAAGACCGAGGCCGGGGAGACCACGGCGACCAGGGTGCCGGCGAGGGCCGGGCCGGCCATCGTGGCGACGCCCTGGCTGACCCTCAGCACGCCGTTGGCCTGCTGCGGGTCGGCGGCGACCTGGGGGACCAGGCTGGTCAGCCCAGGCTGGAACATCGCGGTGGCGAGCCCGCCGAGCACCGACGCGAGGACCAGCAGCCACAGCGGCGGGTGGCCGAGCCAGAGGCAGAGCGCGAGTCCGGCCTGGATCGCGCAGCGCGCCCCGTCGGCGGCGATCATCTGCGGCCGGGGGTGGAAGCGGTCGGCGAACACCCCGCCGAACACCACGAACAGGGCGAACGCCCCCATCCAGGCGCCCAGCGCGACGCCGACGGCGCCCACCCCGAAGCCGAGGGAGAGCATCGCCACGGCCGTCGCGACGGGAATCATGGTGTCGCCCAGCACCGCCATGGTGCGGGCGGTGAAGTAGAACCCGAAGTTGCGGGTCCACAGGCGGGCCGGCGGGGCGGGCGGCGCGGCCAGGGTCGCGGCCATGGGGCTCCTTCGGGACGTCCGCCGGGGCGGGCGGGTGCTCGGGGTCGGGCGGGCACTCGGGGGCGGGCGGGTGCGGGAGGCGGGCGGGTGCGGGTGCGTCGGTTCAGAGTGCGAGTTCGACCCGGTACGCGCGCAGCCAGGCGTCAGTCTGCAGGGCGGTCTCCAGCGCGGCCCGACCGACCCCCGCGACCAGGGCGTCCGCGCCGTCGCGGGCCACCGCGGCCCGGAGCCCGGGCGCGAGCAGCGGGGCCACCGGGCTGTCCGGGTCCAGGGCGACCCCGGCCAGC
This sequence comes from Streptomyces sp. XY431, assembly GCF_001279805.1. Lineage (NCBI taxonomy): Bacteria > Bacillati > Actinomycetota > Actinomycetes > Kitasatosporales > Streptomycetaceae > Streptomyces > Streptomyces sp. XY431. Next base: position 5,107 of record NZ_LGDO01000114.1, on the reverse strand, counting down.
CGCTCCCGCAGCACCCGGTCGTAACCGGCGTCCCGCAGGTTGGGGTAGGGCGTCTTGATCCGCATCGCCACCGGTTCCGGCAGCAGGTCCTTCATCGCCGCCCGCAGCAGGCTCTTCTCCCGGCCGTCGAACGCCTTCATCTCCCAGGGGATGTTGAAGGTGTACTCGACCAGCCGGGGGTCGGCGAACGGCACCCGGATGTCGAGCCCGGCGGCGTTGCCGAGGCGGTCCAGCCGGTCGAACAGCACCCGGGTGTGGCGGGTGTGCGCGAGGTAGGTGACCTCGCGGTAGCGGGCCTCGACCGGGTCGGCGACCACGTCGGCGGCGGCGATCTCCGCGACGGCGTCCCGGTGGCAGTCCCGCTCGTAGCCGGCCAGGTCGAGCTTGCCGAGCAGTCCGGCGTCGAAGAGCACGTCGGTGCCGAGGAAGCGCGGCCGGTTCTCCGCCACCCAGGGGAAGGTCGGGCAGGCGATCCACTCCGGCAGCCGGTTCCAGTTGTAGCCGCCGAAGACGTCGTCGCCGCACTCGCCGGACAGCGCGACGGCGGCGTGCCCGCGCGCCTCGCCGAACAGCAGCCGCAGCGAGGCGTACTGGTCGCCCTTGTTGATCGGGATGTCGTAGGCGGCGAGCACCGAGGCCCGCAGCGCGGGGTCGAGCAGGTCCAGGCCGGCCAGCGAGATCTCGCCGTGCTCGGCACCGGCGTGCTCGGCCATCAGCCGGGCGTAGAAGTGGTCCTCGTTGCCCTGCGTCGCGGCGCCGTCGGCCCCCGGCTCCTGGTCGTTGACGGCGAGCGAGCGGATCGGGCCGCGGCCCTGGCGGCGGGCGAGGGCGGCGGCCAGCGCGGTGAGCGAGCTGGAGTCGAGGCCGCCGGAGAGCAGCGAGCAGGGCAGTTCCCCGCCGTCCAGGTGCGGGGCGACCGCGTCCTCCAGCAGCGCGCGCACGGTGTCGACGGTGGTGCCCAGGTCGTCGGGGTGGCCGGCCACCCGCAGCTGCCAGTAGCGCCGCTCGGTCGAGCCCGAGCGGCCGACCCGCAGCAGCGCGCCGGGCAGGACCTCGCGCAGGCCGCGGAAGACCGCGTGGCCGGGCACCCGGGCGACGGAGAGGATGTCCCGCAGGCCGTCGGCGTCGAGGGCGGGCCGGAAGCCGGGGTGGGCGAGCACGGCCTTGGGCTCGGAGCCGAAGAGCACACCGTCCGGGGTGGTCGCGTAGAACAGCGGCTTGACGCCCATCCGGTCGCGGACCAGCAGCAGTTCCTCCCGGCGCGGGTCCCAGAGGGCGAGCGCGTAGGTGCCCTCGATCCGGGTGACGAAGTCCTCGCCCCAGGCCAGGTACGCCTGGAGCACGGCCTCGGCCTCGCCGCCGGTGACGGCGCGGTGCCCGGCAGCGGTGAGGCGGTCGCGCAGCGCGCGGGCGTTGGTGAGATGGCCGGCGAAGGAGAGCACGGCGAGCGGGCCGGTGTCGCCGGGGGCGGTGAGCGGCTGCGGGTGCGGGTCGCGGGCGGTGCGGCGGTGGCCGAGGGCGGCGTGCGCGGAGCTCCACAGCCCCTCGCCGTCGGGGCCGCGCCGGGCCAGTGCCGTGGTCATGGCCCGGACGACGTCCTGCCTGTCCGCGGTGTCCCAGGTGCCGGCGCTGTCCCGGGCGTCAGCGGTGCCATGGGTATCAGCGGTGTCACGGGAGGGGGTGCCGTGGGAGAAGTCGACCCAGCCGGCTATGGCGGACATGCGGTACTCCAGGGGTGGGCGGTGGCGGGTGGGTTGCGCTGGCGGGCAGCGGGGGGCGGGGTGGCCGACGGCGCCGGACGGGGCGCCGCCGGCCGGTACGGTCACGCCCGCGCGTCGGGCCCGCTCGGGACGGCGGGGGCGGTCCGGTCGGCCGCGACGGTGTAGTCGCCGTGGATGTCGCAGGCCCACCACTGGGCGAGGGCCCGCATGCTCTCGCGGAGCTCGGCCGAGGGCTGCCAGTGGAGTTCGGCCCCGATCAGCCCGGTCGCCATGGTCCAGCGGTCGACCGTCGGGTCCTGGACCCACTCCCAGGGCGTACGGCGCGACACATCGGCCAGGAACCCGGCGAGCTCCTGCTCGTCGAAGGCCGCGGAGGCGACGTTGAGCACCGGCCGCGCGGGCGGGGCCGCCAGGACGGCGCGCAGCGCGTCCGCGAGGTCGCGGTGGTCCAGCACCTGGTGGCGGCCCAGCGGGTTCAGGGCGAGCGGGCGCCGGGTCCAGGCCAGGTTCACCCACCGCACCAGCGGGCTGTCCTCCGGCGCGTACCGGCCGACCGGGTCCGCGAGGCGCAGGACCTGCACGGGGACGCCGTGGTCCGCGCCCCAGGCCAGGACGGCCTGCTCCTCGCGCCACCAGGCCAGCGCCACCGGGTCCGCCGGGGCGGCGGCCGGGAACTCCTCGGTGACGGTCCGTTCGCGGCTGCCCCGGTAGACGGCCGAGGAGCCGGCGTAGACCACGCGCTCCACCCCGGCCTTGGCGGCGGCGGCGAGCACGTCGGCCAGCAGTCCTTCGTCCTCGGGGCGGCCCAGGTGCACCACGTACCGGACGCCGTCGAGGTCCCCGGCGGACGGCCGCCCGGCGTCGTGGCCGCCGTCGTGCCCCGCGTCGTCCCCGGCGTCGTGCCCGGCGTCGGCGAGCAGCCGGGCCAGCTGCCGGGCGAAGTCGGGGCCGCCGCCGGTGACGGCCACCCGGGCGAGCGGGGCCGGGCGGGGCGTGCGGACGGCCGGATCGGCCCCGGCGCGGCGGCCGGCGGCGAGGGCGGTCAGCGCGAAGTCGCGCACCGCCGGGACCACCGCCAGCAGTTCGGCGACGGTGTACTCCTGGCACAGCCCGCCCGTCCCGAGGCTCTCCAGGACGGCGGCGGCGATCCGCGGGTCCGGCTCCGGCCGGTCCGCGGTGACGACGCCGATGGCGAACGCGGTCAGCCACACGGCCCGGCCGGAACCGTCCAGGAGGCCGGCCGCGGCGTCCGGCCCGGCGGCGGCGAGCGCCGCCAGGCAGGCGTCCAGCAGGCCGGTGCGGGCGAGCTGCCGCTCGGTCTCCAGGTACTCCCACTCGGTGCCCCGGAGCACGGCGCAGCGGGCCTCGCCGTACTGGTAGAACGGCACCACCGGGAAGCGCGGGCACGGTTCCCCGGCGTCCACCGGACCGGCCTCGCCGGTGAACAGGGTCGCCTGGCGGAAGCCGTGGTAGGTGTTGCCGGCCAGGCTGGGCAGGTCGTCGTGCTGCACCGTGCTGGGGGTGCAGAAGCGCACCGGCATGCCGATCGCGTTCAAGTAGCGCTGCACCACCACGTCGTAGGGCCAGCCGCCGCCGTGCTCCTGCTGGAAGGCCTCGTAGCCGCGCGCGGTCCCGGCGGGCAGTATCAGCGCCTGGCAGGGCACGTGCTCCTGGAGGGTGTACGCCCAGGGCGCGCCGACGAGCGCGGCGAGCCGGGCGACGGCACCGTTGCGGGAGTCCCAGCCCGCGTAGAGGGCGATCGCCTCGCCGGGGGCCGCCGCGGCGGCGCGCTCGGCGTGCTCGTAGAAGCCCTCGGCGAGCACCACATCGTCCTGCAGCACCAGGTGGTGGGTGGCGTCGGGCGCCACGCAGGACCAGGAGAGCGGCGCCACCCGGAGGGCGGTCGGACGGCCGGACGGCTCGGGGTCCGTGATCACGCGGATGCGCCCCAGGGGGTCGGCGTCGGCGATCCGCCGGGCCTCCTCCGCGCGCTTGGGGTGGCTCATCACCGCGCCGCTCAGCCGCACCTGGGACGGTTCGTTACTGGCATCCATCGAAGTACCTCGCTGTGGGGGATTGGGGTTCGGTGGGGTCGGATCGGCTCCGGACAGTTCCGGATCGGTTCCGGATCAGTTCCGGCTCGGCGCAAGGTTCCGTCGAGGACGAATCCGTCCCCCGGAATACGCCGACCGGACAGGGCTTCGCGCCGACTTTCACGCCCGGATCCGGGGCCACAGGAATTCACCAGGCTCGCGCGGCGCAGAAACGGCCGATCACAGCGGCTTCATTCCGCCCGCCGCCGCGATTCCTGATTCCCGGACCTTGACCCCTGGTCCTTGGTCTCTGATCCTCGATCTCTGATTCGCGACCCGATGACGGACCGGGTGTTCGCCGTTCCGCCGCTTTCCCGACCTCGGTCATCAAATATCCGGGAAATTCGCCGCGTCAACATCCGTCGGAATGAGGGCGGAGTCCGGCAATCCGGATCCGGTCGCGCTCCTCGCGCTCCTCCGTGCCGCGACGGGCGGCCGCGTCCAGAACCTCCAGCACCCAGGCGGACAGGTCCCGGTTGGCGGCGTCGGCGGCGTCCTCCCAGAGGCCCCGGCGAGCCTGCGTCACGGCGAGCCTGAGTTCGACGGCGATGGATCGTGCACCCGTGCCAGGATTGGCGGCGGTGCGGATCCGGCGGCGGAGTTCGTTGCGGGACCAGCCGCCCCGCTGCGCCCGGTCGAGCCAGTTGTCCTGGACCTCGGGATCCAGCGAGGCGACCTCGGCGTGGTGCTGCATACTCAGGGCCGGTCTGCGGCGGCCCGGCGGAAACTTCCGGGCGACCCAGGCGTAGTTCCGCAGCGTCTGGTAATCCAGCGCGGTTTCGTCGATGGCCCTCCGGTAACGTTCCGGATATCGGTCCTGGCCGTAGACCAGCCAGTCACCGAGCCACCAGGTGGCGGAATCCGCCGCGGCCCCGAGATCCTGCCCGATGCGCATCCACGCGTCGATCGGGAGCCTTGCCGGGAGGGCGAGTGAGGTTTGGTCCCGGGAGAGTTCCGAACTCCTCCCGGTCCGTCTTCCCAGAATCCTCACGTCCTCCGACCGATCCGCCCTTCGCATGCTGTCCTCCCCGTTGTTCAGCAACAGTCGATCATTTTGAGGAACGAACCGCACCGCTTCAAGGTCTAGACCAGCCTGGAGATCCCCCCACCGGCACCCACCGATCCGCCGCCCCTGCCAACCCCCCGCTTCCCCGCCTCAACACCCTTCGGAACGAGGGCCTGGCCCACCCGCCACGGCAATCCGGATCCGGTCGCGCTCCTCGCGCTCCTCCGTGCCGCGACGGGCGGCCGCGTCCAGAACCTCCAGCACCCAGGCGGACAGGTCCCGGTTGG
>NZ_LGDO01000113.1:0-13148 GCF_001279805.1 Streptomyces sp. XY431 | reverse complement strand
CCCCGACGCCTACCTCCCTCACCTGGCCAGCGCGCTCAACAACGTTTCCATCCGATTGGGCGAGGAAGGCCGACGGGCAGAGGGACTGGCCACCGCGGAGGAAGCCGTCGGCCACTACCGAGCCCTGGCCGACGCGAACCCCGACGCCCACCTGCCCGATCTCGCCATGGCCCTCAACAACGTTTCCATCCGATTGGGCGAGGAAGGCCGACGGGCAGAGGGTCTGGCCACCGCGGAGGAATCCGTCGCCATTCGCCGCGCCCTGGTCGAGGCGAACCCCGACGCCCACCTGCCCGATCTCGCCATGATCCTCACCAACCTCTCCGTCCGGTTGGGCGAGGAAGGCCGACGGGCGGAGGCTCTGGCCGCCGCGGAGGAGTCAGTCGGCCACTACCGAGCCCTGGCCGAGACGAACCCCGACGCCCACCTTCCCCGCCTGGCCATGGCCCTCAACAACGTTTCCGTCCGGTTGGGCGAGGAAGGCCGGCGGGCAGAGGCTCTGGCCACCGTCGAAGAATCCGTCGCCATTCGCCGCGCCCTGGTCGAGGCGAACCCCGACGCCCACCTTCCCCACCTGGCCATGGCCCTCAACAACGTTTCCATCCGATTGGGCGAGGAAGGCCGACGGGCAGAGGCTCTGGCCACCGTCGAAGAATCCGTCGCCATTCGCCGCGCCCTGGCCGAGACGAACCCCGACGCCTTCGGGCCGGCCCTACAACAATCCCTGAACGTGGCCGCCTGGCTCGAAGGATCCGGACCATAGCGGGGCAAATCGGCTACCGCTGCAAGCTCCGGCGTTGGAATATCGCACGTTCGGAATGACGCTTCCCGCCAGTCGGTGGATAGGCGTGGGACGCCGGGCGTCGTGAGGCCTACGCCAACGGCCAGGGCAGCCGGCTGACTCTGGTCGCGGTGACGGCCACGTCGAACCGGCCGAAGGCGGACAAGGACCCGATGGACTGGCAGCCCCCGCTGGTCGCGGCCCGCTCCTCGACTTCGAACTCACCGCCGACCAGATGACCGCCGTAGCCGCCCTCGACACCGGTACCACGCTGTTCCTCGACCAGCGCACCTGCCTCGACCGCCGGGGCTCGGCTCGCCGAACGCTCGGTCACAGCGATGCCGTCACGAGAAGTCACTTCTCAGACTTGACACCATCATTGGGAATCGTTGCATCGGCTACGGCTGCCCCGCCAGGAACACCCTACGGGGGACCGGCCTCAGCCGATCCCCCGTAAAGTCACAGCACACAGCCATGCGCAGCGCATGCCGGATGTTGCATCCGATGCAATACCGCGCGTCGCTCCAGGTAGGCCCCTGCGAACGAGCCGTCGACCCCAGAGCGACCTGTCCCTGTTCGGGGACTATCACGATCCAGTGCCGCATCAGGCAACGTTTGTCCTGGTGACCACTTCGCGTAGACGTTCGTCCATCGGCCGCCCCGAGCGGCAGGGCCGGCCTACTTCGTCCGGGGTGGGAGGCGGAGGGTGAAGCGGGCGCCGCCCTGTGGACTGGTGCCGACGCGGAGGGTGCCGCCGTGGGCCTGGGCGACCCAGGAGGCGATGGACAGTCCGAGGCCGGTGGAGCCGGAGCCGCTGTGGAAGCGCTGGAAGAGGGAGCCGGCGAGCGCCGGGGGGATGCCGGGTCCGGCGTCGTCGATGGTCACTGTTGCGTCGGCGGTCACGGTGACGTCGACTTCCGCGGGCAGGCCCGGGGCATGGCCGTGGAGGAGCGCGTTGCCGAGCAGGTTGGCCACCGCCCGCCGGAGCAGGTCGGGATCGGCGACCACGACGACCGGTTCGGTGCGGACGCTCACGCGGTGCTCGCCGGTTTCGGTGTCGTCGACGACCACCTCGACGAGCTGGTCCAGGCGTAGCGGCTGGCTGGCCAGGGTGCCGACACCGGCCGTCAGCCGGGCCCGGGTGAGCAGGCCGTCGATCAGGTCGCCCATCCGGGACGCCAGGCGCACGGTCCGTTCGAGCGCGGCGGTGCGCTGCTCGTCGTCGCGCAGCGCGGTCTCCGCGAGGCCGCGCAGCGACGCGGTGGGTGTGCGCAGGTCGTGGGCCGCGTCGGCGAGGAACTCCTCCTGTTGTTGCAGCGCCGTCAGCGCCGGCCGGATCGCCCGCCCCGAGAGCAGGTGCCCGGCCACGGCGGACAGGGCGACCAGGACCGCACAGCCGGCCACCAGGAGCAGAGCCAGTTCGCGGTGCGCGGCCCGGTCGCCGGTGGTGTCGTCGGCTGCGACCACCGCACCGGCCGTCGACCGGCCGTCGGCTCCCGCGTAGGGCTCGGCGAGCAGCCGGATCCGGTGGCCGTTGTCGCTGCGTGCGTCGGCCACGACGGCCGATCCCTCCCGCATCGCTTCCGCGGCCACCGCTTCCAGGTCCTCGGTGTGGGCCCGGACGCAGGGCTTGCGCGGGGTGTAGGCGACGGTGGGCCGGTCGGCCGTGCCGGTCACCACGGTCACCGGCGGGCAGTCGGTCTCCATTCCGTCCTGCAGTGGCTGCGTGTCGAGCCGGTCGTCGTCCTCGTCGAAGCTCAGGACCAGGATCGCCTGGCGGGTCTGCAGGGTGAGCGCGTCGTCGAGCCGGTCGTTCCAGGAGTTGTCGTCGGTGCGGATGGCGAACGCCGCCAGGCCGATCAGTCCGATCGCGCTGGTGAGAGCGAACAGGGCGGTGAGTCGCCGGCGCAGCCGCCGGATCCGGGCCGCGGCCGTCAGCACCGGTCGCCGTCGCCGCTGCCGGGCGGTGCCAGCCGGTAGCCGACACCGCGGACCGTGTGGATCAGCGGCGGGTCGCCGAGCTTGCGGCGCAGCTGGGAGACCAGTACCTCGACGACGTTGGAGTTCGGCTCGGTCAGCTCGTCCCAGCATTTCTCGATCAGGTCGGCGCGGGGTACCGCCTGGTCCGCCCGGGCCGCGAGCAGTTCCAGGACGGCGAACTCCTTGCGGGTCAGGAGCAGCAGTACGCCGTCCCGGTGCACCTGGCGGCGGGCGGTGTCGATCTCCAGGTCGGCGATGTGCTGCACCGGGGGCCGGACGGTGGCCACCCGTCGGCACAGGCTGTGCACCCGGGCCGCCAGCTCGGGCACCGCGAACGGCTTGACCAGGTAGTCGTCGCCGCCGACGGCGAACCCCTCGACCCGGTCGGCGACCGTGTCCCGGGCGGTGAGGAACAGCACCGGTACGGTCCGCCCGGCTCGGCGCAGCTCGCGCACGTACTCGACGGCGTCCCCGGAGGGCAGCATCCGGTCGAAGACCGCGCAGTCGTACCCGGTGACGCACAGTGCCTCGTCGGCGGCCGGCAGATCGGCCACCTCGTCGACGGCCAGTCCCTCGCTGCGCAGTGCCGCGGACACGGCGAACCGCAGGTCATCGTCGTCTTCGGCCACCAGTACTCGCACGGCGGTCAGGATAGCCCGATGGGCGGCCCGCGCCGCCCTCACCAAATCCTCAGCTTCGCTCAGCAATCATCTGTGAGGTCACAGCGGAGCGAACCGGCAGGAGCCGAGCTGCGCGGCCGTCCGCCCGGGAGATGCACGGGCGGACCGGTACGCGGCGCCGTGAGACACCCCGGGCGCGATCCCCCACGCGCCCGGGGACCGCCGGCGGCCCGGCGGCCGGAGCCCCCAGCCGGCCCGGGCCGTCGAGGCGGTGCCGGTACCGCTGATCACCGCGGGCGCCGTACGCGACAACCCTGCCAAGTCCCTCTGGAGCACTCCCATGAAGCACCTGACGAGCAAGCGTGCCGGCCTGGTCCCGGCCCTGGCCGCACTCGGCGTCACGGCACTTGCCGGATGCCTCCCGGCGTACGGGGACGCGCCTGCGAAGGGCGCCGGCGCGGCGCCGACCGATTCCGCGCAGCAGAGCGCCCTGCAGACCTTCTACCGGCAGCAGCCGACCTGGACCACGTGCGGCGAGTTGCAGTGCGCCACGTTGACCGTCCCGGTGGACTACGCGCACCCGGAGACCGGCCGGACCTTCACCCTGCCGCTGGCCAGGTCCGTCACGGCGGACCCCGCCCAGCGCATGGGCTCCCTGGTCTTCAACCCCGGCGGACCGGGCGAATCCGGGGTCGAGCAGCTGAAGTCCGGCGGCCTCTCGTCCTTCAGCGAAAGGGCCCGCGCCCGCTTCGACATCGTCGGCTTCGACCCGCGGGGCGTGGCCGGCAGCAAGCCGGCCGTCGACTGCGGCTCCTCGGACTCCGCCGACCAGGACCAGCCCGAGTCCGACGCCACCTCGACGAGTGCGTATCCCAGGACCGGTGCCGAACGCAGCGCCGCGCTCGCGGACGCCGAGAAGCAGGTCGCCGCCTGCAAGGCCCGCAGCGGAGCCATCCTGCCGCACGTCGGGACCCTGGACGCGGCCCGCGACCTGGACGTGCTGCGCGCGGCCCTCGGCGACGAGAAGCTCAGCTACCTCGGCTGGTCCTACGGCACCTACCTCGGCACCGTCTACGGCGAACTGTTCCCGCACCGCGTCCGCGCACTCGTCCTCGACGGCGCCGTCGACCCCTCGCTCGACTGGTCCGAGGCCGCACTCCAGCAGGGCAAGGCCTTCCGGAACTCGGTGGACGACTACGCACGGCAGTGCGCCACCGTGGTCCGCGACGCCTGCCCCGCCACCACCCCGGACGGCATCCACAAGGTGATCACCGACCTGCACCGGCGGACCGCCAAGCACCCGCTGCGCATCACCGGCACCACCGAGCGGCTCGACCAGAACATGCTGCTCGCCGCCCTCACCAAGTCGATGTACTCACCCGAGTCCCAGTGGCAGGAGCTGTCGAGGGCGCTGCGCGCCGCGCGGGGCGGCGACGGGACCAAGCTCGCCGAGATCGCCAGCCCCGGCATATCCGCCCGGCCCACCCAGGACGACAGCTCCGGCCCGGGCGGCTCCGGCGAGCAGGCGCCCGACAACTCCTCCGTCGCCATCACCGCCGTCAACTGCCTCGACCAGCCGCACCCGAGGGACTCGCAGCCCTACTGGGAGCTGCTGGAGCGCGCCGACCGGGAGGCCGGAGTCTTCGGCACCTCCGCCGTGCTCGCCGAGCTCACCTGCAAGGACTGGCCGGCCGGACAGCAGCAGCCGCACCGTGTGAGCGCCGAGGGCCTGCCCCCGGCCCTGGTCGTCGGCACCACCGGCGACCCGGCCACGCCCTACCAGTGGTCGCAGGGCCTCGCGGCCCAACTGCCGGGCGGCATGCTGCTCACCTTCAAGGGGACCGGCCACACCGCCTACGGCCGCAGCAACACCTGCGTCAACGACGCCGTGGACGCCTACCTCATCGACCTCAAGCCGGTCCCGGGCGGGACGACCTGCTGAACGGCCGGCACTCCCCGTCGCGCCACCCTCGCCCCCGCTCACAGCTCGCACCACTGGAGACCTTCCGCATGCCTGTCGACATGTCCCTGGACTCCCTGACCGCAGCACGCGCGTCAACGCTCTTCCAGCCACTGCGGCCCGACGACCCGGTTGAGGTGGGCGGCTACCGCCTGCACGCCCGGCTCGGAGCGGGCGGAATGGGGCGGGTCTACCTGTCCTACACCCCCGGTGGCCGGCCCGTGGCCCTCAAGACGGTCCGGCCGGAGTTCGCGCAGGACACCGAGTTCCGCTGGCGCTTCGCACAGGAGGTCGCCAACGCCCGGCGGATCCACGGGCTGTACACCGCCCAGGTGATCGACTCCGGCGCCGACGACGACGTGCCCTGGCTGGCCACCGCGTACGTTCCGGGTCCGTCGCTGCACCAGGCGGTCCGGGAGCACGGCGCGCTCCCGGTGCGTACGGTCCTGCTGCTGATGGGCGGGATCGCGGAGGCGCTGCAGGCGATCCACGGCGCCGCAGTGGTGCACCGCGATCTCAAGCCCGCCAACGTGCTGCTCGCGGCCGACGGTCCGCGCGTGATCGACTTCGGCATCGCCCGCGCGGCCGACGCCGTCGCGCTGACCGGCACCGGCTTCCGGATCGGCTCTCCCGCCTTCATGGCGCCCGAGCAGGCCCTGGGCCGGCCGGCCGCGCCCGCGACGGACGTCTTCGCGCTGGGCTCGCTGGCGGTGTACGCCGCCGGCGGCACCCAGCCGTTCGGCGACGGACCGGAGACCACCGTGCTGTACCGGGTGGTGAACGAGCAGCCGGACCTCGGCCACGTCCCGGGCGACCTGCACGCGCTGCTGCTGCGCTGCCTGGCCAAGCAGCCCGAGAACCGGCCCACCCCTGCCGAGATCATCGAGGCCGCCCGCGACCACCCCGCCGCGGGCGGCGGGCTGCGCTTCGCCGACGGCTGGCTGCCCGCTCGGATCAGCGCCGACATCACCCGCCGCTCCGGCCCGCCGCAGCCCCTGCCCACCGCGATCGTTCCCCACGTCGTGGCCGTCCAGGCCCCGCCCGGCCCCCACGGCGCTCCGCAGCCCCTGCTCGCGACACCGACCGCCTTGCTACCGTCCCCACTGCCGACCGTCGGCGCCCCCGTGGCACCCGCGGTGGGCAAGCCCCGCCGCAAGGTCCCGAGCCGGAGGACGGGGCTGCTGCTGACGGCACTGGTGGTGGCTCTCGGGGGCACGGTCGGCGGCGTGCTCCTGTCCGACAAGCTCGACCGGATCCTCGCAGCCACGGAATGGACCGGCGACAGCCCGACGGCCGGTGACACCGGCCCGGACACACCGGCACCGGCGGCCGACGGCCCGACGCCGACCGACCCGACGCCGACCGACCCGACGCGCCCGGCCACGTACACCGCGGCGTACACCGGCACGGTCCTGACCGCGCCCGACGACTCCTACGACTTCGACCTCGAGACCGGCAGGCTGACCCCCGCGCGGTCCACCGAGTGGTCCGTCGGGCACAACGCCGACGAGTTCCTGATCCCGACGGGAAGCGACGCCGCCATCACCCCCAACGGGCGGCCGACCCCGACCGACTGCTCGACGGCGATCGACCGGCAGCCGGCGACGGCCCTCGACTTCAGTGACCTGCCGGCCGGCCGAGCCTTCTGCGTGAGATCGAGAAGCACTCACGACGTAGCGATCGTGCGGGTCGTCTCCGTGACCGGCAACGGCCCGGTGAAGGTCTCGATGGACCGCTACCGCAGCGACAGCTGACCTCCGCCTCGGGATCGGAGCGGCTTCGTGCCGTCCGGCACGGCCTGTTCCGCCACCGGGCATCCATAACCGGATAGATCATCCGTTTGTGTGCTACGGTCCCCGACAAGCGGATGAACTATCCGCACGACTGGGTGGAGGGGCACATGATGAAGACGGCAGTGGTCACGGCGGGGACGGCCGGCATCGGACTGGAGACGGCCCTGGGGCTGGCCCGCGCCGGGTTCTCAGTCACCGTGGTCGGACGCGATGCCGACCGGGGCGCCCGGGCGGTCGACCGGATCAACGCGACGGACCCGGCACGCCCCGCACGGTTCCTGCCCGCCGACCTCGGCTCGCTCGACCAGGCGCGCGCGCTCGCCGACCGGATCGCCACCGAGCGCGCAGCCTCCGGAGAACCACTGACCGTGCTGGTCAACAACGTCGGCGCGATGTTCCCGCAGCGGCGGACCATGGACGGGATCGAAGCGTCGTTCCTCGTCAACCACCTCTCGCCGTACCTGCTGACGGAACTGCTTCTGCCCACACTGACCGCCGGCGCACCCAGCAGGATCGTGAACGTGACCTCGGGCGCGGTCGGGCTCGCGAAGCGGTCCTTCGACACCGTCGAGCCGCCCGGCGGCTACTACGGCTTCCACTGGTACGGCCGCGCCAAGCTCGCCAACCTCGCCTACACCCTCGACCTGGCCACCCGGCTCCAGGGCACGGCCGTCTCCGTCTTCGCCGCCGACCCCGGAGGGGCCGCGACCGACATGACCAACGGCACCATGAGCGACCCGAAGATCGTCTCACCAGCCCTGCGACTGCTGTGGCCGCTGGTGCGCCGCAAGTTCCGACGCTCCACCTCCGGCCCGGCGTCCCTGGCTGCCCGGCCCTCGATCGTCGCCGCCACGGACGACGCTCTGACCGGCCGGACCGGCATCGTCATCGGAGCCCGGGCGCGCCCTGTGACACCGCTGCGCGCAGCCACGGACCCCCGCGTCGCCCAGGACGTGCGCCGGCTCAGCGAACGGCACGCACCCCTCACGACCACCTGACCCGCCGGGCGGTACGGGTACCGGCGATATCATCCGGATGGGTCATCCGATTAGCATGTCCCCCATGACGACGCCCCTGCGCAAGGACGCGGCCCGCAACCGGGACCGGATCGTCGCTGTCGCCCGCGCAATGGTCGACGAGGGCACACCCCTGCAACTGAACGACGTCGCCGGCCGCGCCGGACTCGGAGTCGGCACTGTCTACCGGCACTTCGCCACCCCCGAGGCGCTGCTGGAGACCGTCGCCACTCCCTGCCTGGAAGCCCTGGCCGCCCAAGGCCGCGAGGCGACGGCCGACACCGACCCCTGGCGCGCGCTCGAAGGCTTCCTGTTCCGCACCGTCGAGGCGCAGGTCACCGACGCCTCCCTGGCCCCGGTCGCCGCCGCGGCCGACGACACCCTGCCGCACACCACGGAACTCAAGGAGACGCTTCGCTCGGTCGGCACCGCACTTCTCGACCGGGCTCGCGCTGCCGGAGCGGTCAGACACGAACCGACCGCCGCCGACCTCGTCCCCCTCATGTGCGGCATCGCCTACGCCGTCAACGTCCACGGCGGCACACCCGCCGACCGGATCGACACCGCACACCGCTACCTGACCACGCTCCTCGAAGGACTGCGCGCCGCACCACGGCACGCGTGAGACCACCGCCCGCGCACCAACCGGGGCGATCCTGGCGCCCTCCGCCGGTGCCGGTACGTCCGATGAGAAGCGACAGCACCGGCGTTCGCCCATGATCGGAGCGCCGAACCAGGCGTCGGGCCGCCGTCTGTGCTACTGGATGCTCCAGCGGTGCGGATGGCCGGGATCGGCGGGGCAGGCGAAGACGTTCAGCTCGCCGAATCGGCCTACGACTACTTCGGTGGGGGTGTCGGACCGATGGGTAGGCAGGTCTCGGTCCTCCAGCGGCTTCCAGCTGCCGCTGCCGCCGTCCCATTCCGAACTGTCGATGGTCAGCAGTAGGTTCATCGGCGTGCGGCAAGCCTGGCAGTCCATGGGGTACGGGTCGGTGGCGTGCCAGGAGGCGAAGCCGCCGACGCGCCAGCCGGGCGGGATCGACAGGTCGTACTGGTAGCCGATCGCATGGACCGCGATCTCGTCGGCCGTCTGCTCGGCCTCCTCTTCCTGGGTCTCGTCCCAGATGTCGAGCCGGGCGCACAGCTCCTCGGGCAGGAGGCCGGCGAACGGGTAGCTGAGCACCCGCTCCGGGTGCAGGACGCAGGGCTCGGGCACGAATCCATCGGACCCGACGAGCAACGGCTGCGGGGGAAGGCCCAACACCTCCCCGACCTCCCACGATCGCCGCCAGCGCAGATGCAGGTTCAGGTCGTACCGGCCCGGGCCGTGCGTACTGAACGGGCACCAGAACACCTGGAGCAGGTCGCAGCCGTCCGGCCCACCGGGCAGGTCGGGAACATCCCGCCGGTAGAGCTGCGCGAGGCCGATCATCGGCAGCGGGTCCGTCACCGACGCTCCGGGGGTGCGGTGCTCGCGGCACAGCTCTTCCAGGAGCTCGCGTTCCTCGCCCGTTGGGCCCGGGGCCTGTTCGCGGGTCCAGGCGGTGGCCAGCACCTGCCGGTAGCGGCGGACGTCCGCCGGACGGCGACCACGGCCGCGGCCGTGGGCCTCGTCGCACAGCGGCCACGGCTCCTCCGCCGGCCACAGCATCGGACCGCCCACCGAGCTCTCGGAAACGTGCGGGGTGCCCGGCCGCGGATGGAGCCGCGTCGTCGTACCCCGGTAGGCAGCCAGTTCCGGGAAGAGCACCTCGACATCGAGCGGGCGTGTGGGCGTGGTCCTCGTCATGGAAAGCGACCCTAGACACCCGGTGACCCCGGCCATCGAGCACCCCCGGGAGCAACTTTGTAGCGCCGTGCTGCTGTCGGAAGCCGTGAAGCCCCGGCGGATCGCTCCCTTCGTACCGGGCGTGGCAAAGAGCGTGCAGGGCGCAGTGGCAGACGATGTGGCCGGCGCGGGCCAGTGCCTCCTGGACGAGCCGGTGCAGCCGGCCGGGGGCGAGGCTCATCAGGTTGCCCGGCCGATGGACGCAGGTGTCGCACAGGCCGCTGAGCACTCGCACTTCCCCGGCGGCCGAGCCGGCTACGGGCGGCGCGGGTCCGTCGCCGTTCCCGGTCCGTTCGTCCCAGCCGGAGTTGCACCTGTCCATCCGGTCTCCCGGGGTGGTTGGTGGCCGGCGTCTGCCTCGTTGTAGCGGTGCGTGGCGCCATCGTCGAGCGGGGCTTGCAGGGAGGGCGCCCCGGCCGGCCGGGTCAGGCGGGCGGGAGCCGGAACTCGTGCAGGGAGCGCCGGACCTTGTCCAGGGACTCCTCGAGTTCCCCGGGATCGTCGTGGCGCAGGGACCAGGTGACGCCCCGCAGTTCGCGCCGGACGGCGGCGAGCCCGGTCTCCTCGTGCAGGAGCTGGTAGTCGCGGGAGTTCCGGGCCGCGTAGGCCCTCAGCATCTCGTCGGCGACGTCGTGGCCCAGGTACCGGACGCCGCACAGATCGACCGCGCGCGGGGCGATCCTCGCCTCGTCCCAGTCCAGGACGCCGGACAGCCTCCCGGCGGCGCGCAGGAGGTTGCCGGGCCAGAGGTCGCCGTGGACCGGCACGAGCTCGGCGTCGGCGAGCCATCGCCGATAGGCCGTGGCCCAGCGTTCGAACAGCTGCCGCTCGCGACCGGTCAGCCGGTCCGCGGCGGCCGCGGCCGTCCCGGTGTCGAGGGCGTCGAGGGGGTGGACCGTCCGGTCGGCCCGGTGTGCCCCGAGGAGACCCAGCAGCGGTTCGTCGCCGCATTCGTGCAACGCCGAGGCGAACGCGGCCAGGTCGCCGGTGAACGCCTCACGGTCCGCGCGGGCGACGTCGTCGTCCACCACGGCGCCCGGCAGTCTGCTGAGCAGCACGGCGCCGAAGGGCAGCCGCGGCCCGGCCGGAAGCGTTCCGAGCACCTCGGGGACGGCCAGCGGCAGCGGCGGCAGCCGCCGCAGCACCTCGGCGGTGTGCGTGCTCCGGTCCCCGGCCTCGGGTGTGCGCGGCACCCGGACGAGGACGTCGGCGCCGACCCGGAGCACGACGTTCGAGAAGCCCCAGCCGACGGTCTCGACCGGAGCACCGCTCCACGGGAACGGCAGGTCCTCCAGGCTCGATGCGACGGCTTCGCGCGTCGCTTCGGGGTCGAGGGGCATGAGCGGTCCTTCGCTGTTGGACGGTTTCGGCACAGGCCGCAACGTCCGGGAGGCTTCCGGGGTACCGGGGTCCGACCGATCCGGGCGCCACGCCCCGGCCCGGGACGCGCCGGTGCCCGTCGGCCGCAGTGGCCGACGGGCACCGGCAGTGCGGGGCGGCGGGGGGCTACCAGCGGTACCACCGCCCCCGGCTGCCGGCGGCGGTGGTACCCCGGGCGAGGAAGCCGAGGAGCCAGACGGCGAGGACGACCAGGCCGACCCACCACAGGACCTTCACGGCGAAGCCGAGCCCGAACAGGAGGAAGACGAGCAGCAGGACCAGGATCAGACCGAGCATGGAGCGGACTCCTCACGCTGGGGAATGGTTCACGGCCCGGGTGCCCCGGTTCCTCCGGATCATGCCCAGCCCCGCCGGATCACCCGGGTCCGCGGGACCGCCTCCCGGGCCGGGAACCCCCTCGAGCGTTAAGGGCGGTGACTCCGGGGCATACGGCTGCCGACCGGGTCCGGGCGGAGCGGATCGACGAGCTGGAACGCACCCCGGGCACGGGCGACCGCTGTCAAGGCGCACGAACGGGCTGCTGCCGGGCTTTCCGGTTCCGGTAAGGACTGGGGTAGCCTCCCAGGCGGTACGTGCCTGTGTTGTCGGTCGGCCTCGGTGCCCCGGCGCCGGGGTGGGCTCTAGAGAGGCGACGTTCGATGGCTGGCTCAGCAACGCCCAACGGTTCGCGCGGGAGCGCGGGTCCTTCCGCCGCCCAGGTCGGGGTGCCGGAACTGCGGCTCCTGCTCGCCGGTCTGACGGCGGTGCGGGACGGGGACTTCGGGACCAGGCTGCCGGACGACGCGGACGGCCTCCTCGGCGAGATCGCGACCGTGTTCAACGGCATGGTCGACCAGTTGTCCCGCTTCACCTCCGAAGTGACCCGGGTGGCCCGCGAGGTGGGCACCGAAGGGCGGCTCGGCGGTCAGGCGCAGGTGCCCGCCGTCTCCGGGACGTGGGCCGACCTCACCGACTCGGTCAACGCGATGGCCGGCAACCTCACCACCCAGGTGCGGGACATCGCCCAGGTGGCCACCGCAGTCGCGAAGGGCGATCTCTCGCAGAAGATCACCGTCGATGCGCGTGGCGAGATCCTCGAACTCAAGAACACCGTCAACACCATGGTCGACCAGCTGGGCAGCTTCGCCGGCGAGGTCACCCGGGTGGCCCGCGAGGTCGGCACCGAGGGCATCCTCGGCGGCCAGGCCGACGTGAAGGGCGTCTCGGGGACGTGGCGCGACCTCACCGACTCGGTGAACTCCATGGCCGGCAATCTGACCGGCCAGGTCCGGGCGATCGCCCAGGTCGCCACCGCGGTGGCCGACGGCGACCTCTCGCAGAAGATCACCGTCAACGCGCGCGGCGAGATCCTCGAACTCAAGAACACCATCAACACCATGGTCGACCAGCTGAGTTCGTTCGCGGGCGAGGTCACCCGGGTGGCGCGCGAGGTCGGCACCGAAGGGCGGCTCGGCGGACAGGCCGATGTGCAGGACGTCTCCGGCACCTGGCGCGACCTCACCGAGTCGGTCAATGTGATGGCCGACAACCTGACCGCGCAGGTCCGTTCGATCGCCTCGGTGACCACCGCGGTCGCCCAGGGCGATCTGACGCAGAAGATCCGGGTGGACGCCCGCGGCGAGATCCTGGAGCTGAAGGAGACCATCAACACGATGGTCGACCAGCTGTCCGCGTTCGCCGACGAGGTGACCCGGGTGGCGCGGGACGTCGGCACCGAGGGCAACCTCGGCGGCCAGGCCACCGTCCGGGGCGTGTCCGGGACGTGGAAG